>NZ_JAGWCT010000181.1:0-4175 GCF_020657815.1 Clostridioides sp. ZZV15-6597
TAATTGACCACAATAATAAATGTATTCCTCATAATATTCCCCCAATATTATAGAAATAAATTTAAGCGAGATTAAATTCAGTTAATCTCGCTTAAATAATGTCCAAAATCATATATTATTCCAAAAAGTCATCAAAGTCTATTGAATCTGACTCTGCAAAATCGTATAAAGCATTTTGCTCAAAGAAAAATTTCTCCTCAAATTTAATGTATTTGCTATAATTAGACTGACTTATTTCATTAATGCAATTACAATCATTATCACTATAAGTCCCTATAAAAAACTTGTTTCCCATTAAGTAATATATAGCTTTCATATCATTATTTATTATATATACATTTTCTTTAACATGGTCATTATTAAAATTAAATCTAGTAAAAAATATCCCTTCATTCATATTACTTTTTAATAAGAACGGATTTTCTTCATAAAATACTTTTGCAAACTCCTCGGGTGAACTTACACTATATACACTTACAAATTCACTCTTAGAAATTTCATCAAAAACTTCAAAGTCGTACATAGGCTCTTTATCTGTTACTAGCATAGAATTAATTTTAAAGCCAGTCTCATTACATTTACTTATACAAAAGGCTATTTTACATGTATAATACCCATCATTATCTTCATATAAAGCCTCGCTAATATACCTACCTTGTCCTTTATTGCTTACTGTATTTTTAAGCAAAGTACCATTGATATTTGTAATATGCATATTTGCAATCTCGTCACTTCCAGAAAAGTATCTTAAACTTTCTCTGTCCCATGCTATAAACCTCATAGTCATATAGTTTATGAATTCAACTTCCTCATCAACTCTTTTACATATTTTATTATATAATTTTTCTATAGTTAAATCTGTTTTATAATTTTTTATAATGTCAATGTATTCACATTTATCTCCTGGTAATATCTTGTTATAACAAATATTCTTATTTCCAAAATAAGATACTAAAAACAGAGATTCCTCCTCTGTTAATCCAATTCTATCTGAGCCAAATCCACCCATTAATCTTTCTTCTTCTCTATAAGCTTCTTCTTGTGTTGGATTTTTCAAACTCACATAATCCGCCAAACCTAACCCTTCTGCATCCAATAAAAAATATTGACAAAAGTGATTTTTTTTATTGTCTATCCAATTTATTATAAGACCCAAGCTCCCCATAAGTCTAGAATTTGTAACCTTTGCAAAATTAAAATTCATACAATCACGTCCTTTAAAATTTAAAATCTTTATTTTTTAATATATAAATTATTATACATATATTTTAACAACTTAGGTACAATTTATAATATAATATAAGGAAATGATTAATTGAGGTGGTTTTTATGAAAAATATAGCAGCTTTTTTTGATATAGATGGTACTCTTTATAGGGACTCTCTTATGGTTGAACATTTTAAGAAATTAATTAAATATGATATAATTGACCAAAAAAATTGGTATAAACACGCTAGAGATACGTTTATGGATTGGGATAAAAGGCAAGGCAACTATGATGATTACCTATTAGAGATATGTAATCTTTATGTTGACTCCTTAAAAGGCTTAGATAAAACTTGCATTAATTTTACAAGTGACCAGGTAATTAAATTAAAGGCAGATAGAGTTTATAAATATACACGTTCAAGAATAGATTGGCATTTAAATCAGGGTCATATAGTTATCTTTATATCTGGTAGTCCTGGATTTTTAGTTGAAAAAATGGCTCAGAAGTACAATGTAACTGACTTCTTAGGAAGTGATTATGTGTTTGAAGATAATATATTTACAGGAACAGTCATACCGATGTGGGATTCTATAAGTAAAAATAACGCTATAAATGACTTTGTTGTAAAATATGATTTAGACCTATCAAATTCGTACGCTTATGGAGATACTAATGGCGATATAAATATGCTAAAAAGAGTTGGAAATCCAATCGCAATAAATCCTACAAAAGAACTTTTGGCTCAAATATCACTTAACAAGGAAATTTCTAAAAATGTTGAAATAATAGTAGAAAGAAAAGACATTATATATTCTTTATCTACAGATGTGAATATAGTGGATATTTAATTTATATTAGTTATTTTAAAGACTTATATAACAAAAGTCTTATTATAATAAAGGATGTCATCATTAGAATGATATCCATTATTTTTATTTTAAATAAAAAAATTGCTATTATCAAAATTTTTAAATACTAGATGAGAACACAAAAAGACTCTGACATAAAAATCAAAGCCTTTTTTATTAAACAAACTCATACATATGTTAATTCTATTTTTATATTTCAATGTACCTTCACAAATGTATTACTCATATACAAATTAAAATCATTCTAAAGTAAAACATTAGGTCAGTTGTTATTTTTAAATAACATCTTTCTTAGTCTATTATTGTAATAATCTATAAAGGAACTATATACATAATCGTATATTATAAAGGCTACCTCAAATGAGGCTACTATAATAATATTTATTGGAATATAAACTATTGCCCTTAATATAAAATACAATATAACTATCATTATGTTTGCAAATACTAATTTCATAAGATACTCAATATATATTGACCTATCTTTTTCTATAAAATATTTAACAATACCATATATCCCAAAAGTAAGGGAATATACAATCCATTGAGATTTACTTGCCATTACTATAAATCCTAATACTACAGAACCTATATAAAAAGCAATGCCACTTTTAAATCCCCATTCCATTATTACAATTGATACTAAAAGTGATGCTAACCCCATGATAAACAATGTATTTACAGGAATAATATTTGTAAGAGTTAACAGTATTACATTTAATGCTAATAAAACTCCTCCATAAGCAACTTTTATACTCATATTTATCATCCTAACAACAAGATATTAAATCTCCACCAAAACATTCACAACATGAATCTAGACACCAAAGTTTAGCGCAGTTTTCACAACAATCATCACCTAAACAACAGCAGTCATCACAACAACAGCAACAACATCCATCTAAATCATTACGTCTTCTTCTATTATAATTATCAGCTCTATTGTTATATTCATTTCTATATTGTGTATAACTTCTAAGTGCATCATTGTATTCCTGATTTTCAGGCTCCATGAATTTTGCTCTCTTTAAGAAGTCTTCTCCTTCTTCATAATATCCAATATTCATCGCAGAAAAACCAGTTAGATAATACCACTCTGCACATTTGTCAGTTAATGTTTTTAAAAAATCATAGGCTTTTTTAAATTCACTATTTTCCATAAAAGCTCTTGCTCTCATAAAATTTTCATTATTATAAGTATTACTGTACATTATTTCCACCTCTACTTTCTAATATATTCATGTATCTTAAATAAACCCCAGAATAAATTATATTTTCTATTATTCCAACGTTTTTATTTAGATTTAAATTATCAATTCCCCTAGCTAAAAAACCTAATGATGTTACAATTATTTTTTTAACTTTTTCTTTTAACTCATCATTTTTATCTATATATTCTATAAAAGGATTATATCTTCCTTTCTTAAAATCTTCGTCTAAATCTTCGTATGCATCTAATAAATATATATATTTACCTATATTAAAACCTATCATTCTTAGATTTCTCTCATTTTCATCTTTTTTATACGCAAATACTTCTCCCATTATATTTCCAAAGACATTAGACACTTCATCTATATTTATATTTTTGTCCTTTTCCAACTTATTTAATTCATTTAATTGTTGCTTTATATACTCAGCTTTTTCAGGATATTTCTCATAGGCTAAGTTTAATTTGTTTTTATATATATAATATGCTAATTTATCTTTTATGCGTTTATCATCAATTAAATTATCTTCCAATTTATAATACGTTAAAAGAACATTCATACTTGCTGCATATTCTGTAATATCATTTATGATTATCTTTTTCTTCTTAAATGGACTAACTACACACACTTCTTCTGTATTTGTAGACTCTGGCTTATATACTGCTGTTAATAAAACAATTAAAAAGGTTATATCATAATTCAGAGAAAATCTAGAAATTTCTCCATGATTTCTTTTTAAATATTTACATAGCCCACAATAATAAGCTTTGTAATGGTCATATTCTCTAAATGTTAAATCCATTTTGTTTATTTTAACATATCCAAACATAAATACTCCTTTTTGTACTACTTTTTATATAAATTATAATTTGTATTGTAACAATC
>NZ_JAGWCT010000182.1:0-4148 GCF_020657815.1 Clostridioides sp. ZZV15-6597
ATCTATATGAAGTATATATAAAATTTGTGTTTTATTAAGTTCTAAATTTCTTCTAATATAGTTCACACTTAGTACATAAATAGTTAGTAATATATAAGTAAGTAATATATTTGATATAAATTAAATAATTTTAAAATAATTTATGATAATTTAGAGGAGGAAAATATATGAATATATCAAGAAAAGCTATGAGAATAATAGAATTAGCACAAAGGATTGCAACTAAAAAAGGTATCTCAGTAGAGGAAGCTTGGGATGAGGCATTAAAAGAATATAAACAGAAATACCAACATATTGCATAGAAATTTAAAAATATAGTTCAATTTTGTAAAGTAGAAAATATCATATAATCAATAATTGATTTTTCTGAAAAAATTATAAATTTACAAATTTAAATTATTTTAAAAAATTTAGAATATTTAGTAGAAGTTAATAACTTTAAATGATACTATAAATTATAAGGTATATCATTATTAACACAAAAGGAGGATGTACACTTGATTGTAAAAATAGATAATACTTTAGAAAAAAAATTTTGGCAATATGTATCACATGAAGAAAGTTTAAACTTATTTATAATTGGATATGTTGAAAACTATGGATTTAGTTCTGATTCTCAAGAAGTGTGGTCTCAGACAAAAAAAGGAAGTATAACTTCTATAATATTAAAAAATAAATCAACACTTATAATCTATAGTTTAGAAAATAATTTTGATGTAGAAGAAATGGAAAGCCATATAAAAGGATTAGATATAGAAAGTATAAGTGGAAAAAAGTGTGTAATAGATAGACTAGTGAGTATATACAAAGATTTTTATGAAAAATTGGATAATAAATTTTGTATATTAAAGAAAATAAAAGAGTTGGATTTTTCTACTATAAATGAATATAGGATAGAAAAGGCGTATGAAAAAGACATTGATGAAATAGGAAAACTTTTAAATGAATCAGGATATAAGGTAAGTCCAAAATACATAGAAGCAAGAAAAGAATACTTAAAAGAAGGTAATGTAAGAGGATATTTCATAAAAGATAATAATACTATGATTAGTACTGTATCAACTGGTATGGAAACTAGTTTTTTGGCAATGATAGTTTCTGTAAGTACAGACAAAGAGCATAGAAAAAAAGGGCTTGCTAGTTATATGGTGTACAATTTAAGTAAAGAACTATTGTCAGAAGGGAAAATACCATGTCTTTTTTATAATAATGAAATAGCAGGAAAAATATATCATAATATAGGATATGAAGAGACAAATGAATGGACAATACTTTTTAAATAATTCTAAAAACACAAAACTCCATCAAGAATTAAAGTATTTATAAATAGATTTATTTTTACTATAATTCATGAGGGAGTTTTATTTTAATTAAAATGTTATTTTTTACTGCTTAAATAGTCAAGTGTTTTAAGTTTGTAACCTTCTTTTTCCCAATGTGTAAGTACTTCATCCAATATCTCAGTATTAGTTGAAGAATTTGGATGTAATAGAACTATTGCACCAGGATGTGTTCTAGAGTAAATTTTGTTTTTAGCAAACTCATGAGTAGGTTGTTTCTTTTCATACCAATCTACATAAGCAAAACTCCAAAATATAGATTTATAACCCAAGTCTTGTGTGTATTTTAGAGATTGTTCACTAAATTTACCCATTGGTGGTCTAAAATATTTAGGCATTTCTTTTCCAGTAACATCTTTATATGCTTTTTCTACACTTACAATTTCTTCTTTGAATTTTTCAAAATCTGTAATTCCAGCCATTGATGGATGACTTTTTGAATGATTACAAACCAAATGACCTTCTTTTTCCATACGTTTTATTAAATCTGGATTACTTTTTATATAACTTTCAACTACGAAAAACTGTGCCTTTGCATTGTGTTTTTTTAGTGTATCTAGTAACTTTGGAGTGTTCCCACTTTCATATCCAGCATCAAATGATAAGTATATAACTTTTTCATTAGGGTTTCCTACATAATATGAGTCATATTTCTTAAAAAAATTGGCTTCTTTTATAGGGGAGGGTTGTTTACCATCCTCTCGAGGGTTAAAATACCAATCGTATTCATGTGTATCAAGTGTTGGACTAGAAATTTGAGTTTTTGTTTTATCTAGCGATTTAAAGTTCATACTAGCAATTCCAAAAAGTATTAGAGCAAATGCCCCTATCATAATGTATTTTTTTAGGCTATCTTTTTTCACAATGTCACCTCTTATTTAAAATTTCAAGTAAATCTTTCTTACAATATAGTTTGAATATTTATAGTTAAAAATATTCATATATACAAATAATAAATTAAAGAAGTTTCTTTTAAGATATATAAAATAATATTAATTATCTTAAACAAAATACATATAAATGATAAAATATAAGGAGCAATTATTGTGTAGAAGTTAAATTGGTTTAACTTGAAGGGATATAAAAATGGATAATATAATAAGTATATTGAATGATGTTGTTTTTTTAGATATAGAAGTTAGTGGAATAGACTATTTAAATTCAGAAATTTTAGAAGTTGGAGCTGTTAAAATTAAAGATTGGAAAGCTGAGACATATCAATCGTTAATAAAAAATAAAGCTGAAGTGCCTATAGAAGTATTCTCTCTATGTGATAATCTTAAGAAAATTGATTTAGAAGACGCTTTTAATCTAGAAAGGGTAGAAGAGGAGTTAAGAAATTTTGTAGGAGATAGTCTGATTATATGTCATGATTTAAGTTTTAAAAGAAAGTTTTTTGAGTACTATATGCCAAAGCTAAAAAATAAATTGATTGATTCAATTGAGTTAGCAGTTATTTTAGAGCCATATCATAAGGATTATAGTTTGGGGTATTTAAAAAGTACTTTAACTAGCGATAAATCTGAGACCAAGAATAGAGCTTTATCAGATGCTATTGATACTATAAATATTGTAAATTCTCTTTTAATAAGATTTAATAATCATGAGAAAACTAGTCTAGAGCCATTAAGTTTTAAAATAAATTCCTATCTAAATAAGTTTAATCTTGGAAAATGGGAATGGAGTAAATTCTTAGAAGAAGCAAAATATGATTTATTTCATGATGTAAGTATTATAAAAGAACATGAAGAGTTTAATCCAAAAGGAGAAAATGTAAAGGAAAAAGAAACTTTAAAAATTTTACGTGAGCAAGAAAAGAAATATGAAGAATTATTAAAATATAAGCATATCTGGGAAAGTAAAGAAGGATTTACATATGAATATAGACCAGGTCAGTATGAGCTTACTAAGGCAATACGAGAATTGTTTAGAAATAATGAAGATGACGAAAAAATTGCGTGCATAGAGGCACCAACAGGGATAGGAAAAAGTGTTGGATACTTATTGCCAGCTATATTAGAAGCCAGAATTAATAAAAAAAGATTACTAATTTCTACTGATACAAAAGAATTGCAGATACAATTGATAAATAAAGATATTCCAAATGTGTTAAATTCTTTAGGGTTAAATGGTAAAGTAAGTTATGGATATATAAAGGGAAAAAACAACTATATATGTATAGACAGATTAGAAGCATATATAGTAGATTATGAGTCTCAAGAACCTACTAAAGAAGAAATATTATCTTTAATATTTTTAGAAAGATTAGTTGAAGGTGGCAAATATGGAGATATAGAAGAAATAAACTATTGGGTGTTGGATAACTTCAAGGAAATAAATACTCACTTAAGAAATATAAGTTGTGACCCAAACATGTGTAAACCTAAAAAATGTAAAAAAGATTGTCTATATAAAAATAGGACAGAAGAGTTAAAAGATGAACATATAACAGTAATAAACCACTCCTTATTAGCTAAATGGCCATATAAAGATGAAAAGCCTTTAGAAAATATAATAGTAGATGAGGCACATAATTTAACTGAAAAAGGATATGATTTTTTTTCAAGTATCATAAATTCAAAGTCTTTAAGATACTTATTACATGAAATTTATCCTTATGAATTTATACAAGATAGCAGTTTTATGTATAAAAAAACTAATAGAAACATGAAGAAAATAAAGGCTTTTGATAAATTCTATCATATATTAAAAATTGAAAGAAAAGATAAACAAAAAATTGCTAGGAGTATAAATCTTATTATTGAAGAAATAGATTCAATATTATCATTTGGTAACTGTAGTGAATAT
>NZ_JAGWCT010000183.1:0-3964 GCF_020657815.1 Clostridioides sp. ZZV15-6597
AATATTTGTGAGAAATATAAAACAAATTTACCTACAGTTTTTAGTGTATAAAATCAGTAAAACAAGTTAGATTTTTACTGATTTTATTACATAAATCCAATAGCACAATTCATCTTTCTATAATATCTGGAAATGTGTCATACAATCTTATTTTTTATTGAGTATATTATAAAGTAATAGAACAATTAAAATACCGATTACCCTATTTTGCAACTTACACAATTGTATATGAAAGACAAAAAATAATTACTATCAAATTCATAATTTTAAGGCTTAATGCATATAATTATATGTCGGTTAAAGGCGTATGAAAATAAAAGGAATTCATAAGTTATATGTTGTATAGATATTGTAGATGTAATATGTAAGAAATTTCAGCACTATTTATATTCTATACAAAAAGATATTTGAAGGGAGATTGAAAATGGGAATATTAGAAGGAGCTGCAATGATAAGAGAAATTGCAATTAAAATAGCTAAAGAAAAAGGTATTACAGAACAAAAGGCATGGCCTGAAGCTGTAAAAGAGTTTAAAGAAAAATATGAACTTGTATTATAAATTTTGATTATAAAAAACTGTCTTGATTTGATTAAGACAGTTTTCATATTTTATGATGAAATTTTTATAAAAAAGTTTAATGTAATAGAATTTAATTATTAAAAAAATAATTTGAAGTTTATTTTATCTTTTATACTTTTAGCTATAAAATAAATTTGTTTTTAATACTATTTTTAAGGTATAAATCTTATATATTAAATATAAGATTTGGAGGTATTTAGTTTGGAAAATAAACTTGAAAATAGATGTTCATGGCAAGAGTATTTTATGAGATTATGTGAGACAGTAGCTGAAAGAGGTACTTGTGATAGAGCTTATGTGGGTGCAATAATCGTCAATTCAGAAAATAGAATCGTATCTACTGGATATAATGGTAGCATATCTGGAGATAAGCACTGTAGTGAAGTTGGTCACGAGATGAGAGAAGGACATTGTATCAGGACCATTCACGCTGAACAAAATGCACTTTATTATTGTGCAAAAGAAGGTATACCAGTTAAAGATTGTTCTATTTATGTAACTCATTTTCCTTGTTTAAATTGTACTAAGGCTATAATTCAATCTGGAATTAAACATATCTACTATAAAACTGGATATAGGATGGATGAATATGCCTTGAGATTATTACAATCAAGCAATGTGTTATATACAAAACTGCAATTTTAATACTTACTACCTATTATTCTATAATTTTACAAAATACTTTATATTAGATAATTAAAGTATAAAAAGAAACAAAATTTTAAATAGCGCATATATTAAATAGAAGTTAAATTTAATCATAAAGGAGATGTATAATTTGAAGGTAGTAGTAATACCAGGGCACACTTTAACTGGAAAAGGCACAGGAGCTGTTGGATATATAAACGAAGGTAAAGAGACAAGAATAATAAGTGACTTAGTAGTTAAATGGCTTAAATTAGGCGGGGCTACTGTTTATACAGGAAGGGTTGATAAGTCAGATAATCATTTAACTGACCAATGTGCTATAGCAAATAAGCAAGAAACTGATTTAGCTGTTCAAATTCATTTTAATGCAAATGTCATAACTTCAGTTCCAGAAGGTACAGAAACAATATATAAAAGCAATAATGGAAAGACATATGCAGAAAAAGTAAATTCTAAATTAGCTACGGTATTTAAAAATAGGGGTGCAAAGGCTGATGTTAGAGGTCTTTATTGGCTTAATCACACTAACGCAACAGCAATATTAATAGAAGTATGCTTTGTAGATAGTAAAGTAGATACAGATTACTATGTTAATAATAAAGATAAAGTTGCTAAATTAATAGCAGAAGGAATATTAAATAAATCTATATCAAATTCTCAAGGGGGAGATAAAGTGTATGAAAATGTAATAGTTTATAAGGGTGACGCTGATAAAATTGCTGCTCAAATTTTATACTGGCAATTGAAAGATGCTTTAGTAGTAGAAGCATCTAGCTATAAACAAGGCTTAGGCAAAAAAGTTTATGTTGTAGGTGGAGAAGCTAATAATCTTGTAAAAGGTGATGTAATAATAAATGGTGCTGATAGATATGAAACTGTAAAATTAGCATTAAGACAAATAGGTAAATTATAAAATAAATAATATTTAAATATTGTTTATTTTACAAAAAATATAATAAAAAGATGTATCTACTTATTATGTTTATTCATCAATAGATACATCTTTATTTATTCATACTTTATAAAATATTTTCTAAAAAATTAGTTTAGTAAGGTTTTAAATTTACAGAAATACTAAAGCTTATAGTATTAATATTTTTTATCTGAAAAAACATTTTTAATTATAGTTAATATATCAACTATGACATCCATGTTTGATTTAACACTATCTTTAGTAACAAGAAAGTCTGCTGTAACTTCAGTAACAGCTTCTGTTACATCTTTCATATTCTCGCCTACTTCTCCAAAACTATCTACAACACTAGGAAGATTATTTAAAGTTGTATTTATATTTTGAGTATTTTCATTTAATACATTTCCAACATTGTTTAAAATCTTATGTAATTTAGCAAGTACAATAATTAAATAAATTAAAGCGATACACCCAAGTATAGCTAATAATACATATATTATACTAATATTAATTGTTATTGTGTTATTCATTATTATTCCTCAGTGGCACTTACTGGCTCAATAATGTCTATTACTCTATCTTCCTCGCTAGAATCTTCAACTCGTTTTTTATTATCTATATAATTTCTTATTTTTTGCTTTGATTCAATGAAATTTCCTTTTCTGTCTTCTAATTTTTCAGATATTTTACATTTTGCATCCACGGTTTTCATGTTTATTTTATCAGCAATTTGTTGAGATGCACCCTTTATATCCTCTCTTGTTTCTTTTCCTGATTTAGGTGCTAGTAATACTCCTCCAACTGCACCAGTAACAGCTCCTAATACGACACCAGCTGTTGCAATTTTAGCTTGTTTGGCTTTTTCAGCTCTTTGTTTAGCTTTTCTTTTATCTTCTATTTTTTTTGATAAACTCATATCCAATCGCTCCTTATTATAATATTTCTACATATTATAATACATTTTTTTCCATAATGATATAGTTTCTAACTAAATTTTTAAAAACTAATAAAAAATTCTTTCTAGTATTTCTTTTGTGCTAAATATCCACATATTTTTTCACCCTTTTAAATAAATTAATTTTAAAAAACAAAAAGAGAGGAATTAATCCTCTCTTTTAAATTTAATTAGACTTGGCAGGGCGGCGTATCCTGCATCTCTATTAACTACTCTATAAGCAGCGTATTGGGTGCCTTTTCCAACCTCAAATCTAATTAATAAATATTTACATATATATTTATATTATAACCTATTTGACAATATTTTTCAATCCTTTAGGAAAAATTAATAATATTATGTTAACTATCATATTGCAATACTCTTCCACTACTAATTCTACTTTCTAATTTTGCTTCTTTTATGGCATATAATGAAGAGACATATAGATATCCCTTTTTTGTATCTAGTTCTGTAGCAACTAATATATAATCATCAAGTTTTTTTACAAATTCTACACTTTTACCAGGTTTTTTAGGATGGCTTCCTATATACTCAGGAGATTTGAGCACTATTTTTATAGTTTCTAGTATATCGTTAAAAATGTCTTTACTTAATTGACCTCTATGTTTTTTCTTTATATGTTTTATAACACCAGAAGAAGCATAAATTTTACCAGTATATTTAATTCCAGCAAGTTCAGCTAATTCTTCATCTATGATTCCAACAACTTTGTCTGTAGACATATAAAGCACATTCCTTTCTAAGATAATTTACTGCTAAAATTATTAAAATTAAATATCTATATTTAAAGTATAGTTTATTCCAAAAAGAAAAGATAGTATAATATAGTTTTTTCATATCTGACTTTATATAACCTCTTTTTATA
>NZ_JAGWCT010000184.1:0-3787 GCF_020657815.1 Clostridioides sp. ZZV15-6597
GTAGAAGAAGGATTAAGATTCTCAATAAGAGAAGGTGGAAGAACAGTAGCTTCAGGAGTTGTTGCTACAATAATCGAGTAATTCTTTTTACTAAACTGATGGATTAAAGAATAATAAAAAGAGGGGTTATGCTCCTCTTTTTTTAACATAGAAATACAAAAACATTGACACAGCATAGGATTTTGTGATAACTTATACAAGGTAATGATTATAGGAAGTTAATAATATCTTGAATACTGTAGATTTTTAATAAATACATATTTTAAAGATATTATATTCACATATATTAACAATATATATTATTGTATTACAAAGTTGGAGGTGTATCAGATGAGAGTTAAAGTAACTTTAGCATGTACAGAGTGTAAGCAAAGAAACTACAACACTACTAAGAATAAGAAAAACAATCCAGACAGAATAGAATTACAAAAATATTGTAGATTCTGTAAAAAGCATACAACTCATAAAGAAACAAAATAGTTTTATAAGGATGTGAGTATGGAATGGCTGCCCAAACAAATGACGGTGCAAAAACTAAAAAGAGATTCAGTTTATTTGGTTATTTAAAAGAAACTAAACAAGAATTGAAAAGAGTTACATGGCCGACAAAAAAAGAATTGTTTAAAAACACAGGTATAGTTTTAACTGTAGTTATTTCATGCACTATATTAGTATGGGGTATAGACACTATATTATCTGGTGCACTAGCGTTATTACTAAAATAGACGAAAAGAGGTAAGTTAAATGTCAGAATTACAAGAAGCAAGTTGGTATGTAGTTCATACTTATTCGGGACATGAAAATAAAGTTAAAGCTACAATAGAAAAAGCAGTTAAAACAAGAAGTATGGAAGACTGCATAAGACAAGTAGTTGTTCCAACAGAAGAAGTAGTGGAAACTACTAAAACTGGAAAAGAGAAAACTAGACAACGTAAAGTTTATCCAAGTTATGTTTTGGTTAAAATGATAATAACTGATGAATCTTGGTATGTAGTAAGAAATACTAAGGGAGTTACAGGTTTCGTTGGACCTGGTTCAAAACCAGTACCATTAAGTGAAGATGAAGTTAAAGCTATGGGCATAGATACAACTGACCCTAAAGTAGTAAATAGTGATATTGACTTTGAAATAGGGGATACAGTAAAGGTATCTCAAGGACCATTTAGTGGACAAGTAGGAAACATAGAAGAAATTGACGTAGAAAACAGAGAAGTTAAAGTGTGCATAAATGCATTTGGTAAAAGGACTCTATTTGTAATAGAGCTTGAAGGTATAGAAAAAATCTAATACTATTATTATAGAAAAATCTGAGGAGGTGCGCTCAAAATGGCTAAAAAAGTTATAGGTCAAATAAAATTACAAATACCTGCAGGAAAGGCTACTCCAGCGCCACCAGTTGGACCAGCATTAGGACAACATGGTGTTAATATAATGGGATTCACAAAAGAATTTAATGCTAAAACTGCAGATCAAGCTGGAATGATAATACCAGTTGTTATAACTGTATATCAAGATAGATCATTCAGTTTTATAACAAAAACTCCACCAGCTGCAGTTTTAATTAAAAAAGCATTAAATTTAAAATCAGGTTCTGGAGAACCAAACAAAAAGAAAGTTGCTAAAATAACTTCAGCTCAAGTAAGAGAAATAGCTGAATTAAAAATGCCTGACTTAAATGCTGCATCAGTAGAAGCTGCTATGAGTATGATAGCTGGTACTGCTAGAAGCATGGGTGTTGTAGTAGAAGACTAAGATACACTTTTTTTTATAAAGTGGGAGGCGAAAAGCCGAGATTAACCACAAGGAGGAAAATAAAATGGCTAAAAAAGGTAAAAGATATGCAGGTGCATTACAAAAAGTAGATAGAACTAAATTCTATGATGCATCAGAAGCATTAACATTAGTTTCAGATATAGCTGGAGCTAAATTTGACGAGACAGTAGAAGCACACATTAAATTAGGTGTTGACTCAAGACATGCTGATCAACAAGTAAGAGGTGCAGTTGTATTACCTCACGGAACTGGTAAAACTAAGAGAGTTTTAGTTTTTGCTAAAGGTGAAAAAGCTAAAGAAGCTGAACAAGCTGGTGCTGACTTTGTAGGAGCTGAAGAATTAGTTCAAAAAATACAAGGTGAAAACTGGTTTGATTTTGATATAGTAGTTGCTACTCCAGATATGATGGGTGTAGTAGGTAGATTAGGTAGAGTATTAGGACCTAAAGGTTTAATGCCAAACCCTAAATCAGGAACAGTTACATTTGATGTAGCTAAAGCTATAGATGAAATAAAAGCTGGTAAAGTTGAATACAGATTAGACAAAACTAACATAATACACGTTCCAGTAGGAAAAGTATCATTTGGTGGAGAAAAATTATCTGAAAACTTTGCTGCATTAATGGATGCTATAATAAAAGCTAAACCAGCTGCTGCTAAAGGGCAATATTTAAGAAGTATAACTGTAGCTTCTTCAATGGGACCTGGAGTTAAAATAAACCCAGCAAGAACAGCTGAATAATAAAACTGTTGACACAGGTTGACAAAAGTGTTATTATATCATTTGTCAATGTAAAAAAGAATAGATTTGCCGTAGATAGTGGGTGCAAAAGCTTAATATCCCACCGAGGTTTTAGATAAATTGAGATTACTAAAGCTTTTGATGTCTACTTTTGGCAACAAAAGCTTTTTATAATGTTGCGGTAAATACTAAGCCTATTTGGTGAAGGAGGTGCACATCTAGATGAGAAAAGCTATAGAAATTAAATCAGAAGTTGTTTCTGAAATAGTTGAAAAGTTACAAAAATCTTCTGCTGCGGTTGTTGTAGATTACAAAGGATTAACAGTTGAAGAAGTAACTGAGTTAAGAAAACAAATGAGAGAAGCTGGTGTAGATTACAAAGTATATAAAAATACTTTAGTTAGAAGAGCAGCTAAAGAAGTTGGTATAGAGCAATTCAATGAAGAATTATTAATTGGTACTAATGCTATAGCATTTGGATATGATGATCCAGTTGCTCCAGCTAGAATATTAAAAGGATTCATGGATTCTCATCCAAAGATGAAATTAAAGATGGGTGTTGTAGAAGGTGTATTCTATGACGAAGCTAAGATTGTTGAAATGGCTAACATACCATCAAGAGAAGTTCTTATCGCTAAATTACTTGGTAGCTTAAAAGCTCCAATATCAAACTTTGCATACTTAATAGATGCAATAGCGAAAAAGGCAGAAGGTCAAGAAGAAGCTTAATTGCTTAACTAAAAAATTATAAATATTAATTTGAAAAGAAAATTCGGAGGTGCTAAAAATGACAATAGAACAAATATTAGAAGCTATAGAAAATATGAAAGTTTTAGAATTAAATGAATTAGTTAAAGCTGCTGAAGAAAAATTCGGCGTTTCAGCTTCAGCTCCAGTAATGGTAGCTGGTGCAGCTGCTGGTGGACCAGCTGCTGAAGAAAAAACTGAGTTTGATGTAGTATTAGCTGAGGTTGGTTCTTCAAAAGTTGGAGTTATAAAAGCAGTTAGAGAAATAACAGGATTAGGATTAAAAGAAGCTAAAGAAGTAGTTGACAATGCTCCTAAGACAGTTAAAGAAGGAGCTTCTAAAGAAGAAGCTGATCAAATAAAAGAAAAATTAGAAGCTGCTGGAGCTAAAGTAGAAGTTAAGTAGTTTCTTTAAAAAGATACCCATTTGGGTATCTTTTTTTATTTATAGAAAATTGTAAATAAAATATTTCTACAAAATAAAAAAAATTTATATAATAGTATTAAATTAAGGGTATCATATAG
>NZ_JAGWCT010000185.1:0-3771 GCF_020657815.1 Clostridioides sp. ZZV15-6597
GCAGTTGCTGTAGGTTCAAATGCTGTTGTAAAGTCACCTTCACCACCTGCAAAAGCTCCAGCCATTACTCCAAATTGGTAATCAGTTTGTTTATAACATTGAAATATACACTTAGCTCTTTGGTATGGTAGGGTATAGTATTAAAGAAAAGTCATCGCATTTTTGATTAGGTTCTTTTTTATATATAGCATGGTCAATCATAGTTTTAAGTAATATATTTTTTAGATAAGGTTCTTTCTCTTCTGTGTATTCTCTTAAGACTTTTTCAAGTTGAGGAATGATTTGCATTCTAACAGTACTTTTTTTCTTTGCTATCTCAATATCTATATTTACTTTATTTATAGAACTTTTAACATCTTCTATGCGTGATGTAAGTATATTTGAACGTTCTATAAATACATCTGAACTATATATTCCTTGTTCTAAAAAATCATGTAATCCTCCCTTTTGCTTTTCTAGGCTCTCAAGCTCTTTTTTTAAACCTGTTAAAGTACATTTTAAATTATCTTCAAATTTATCTTTAAAAGTAACTTCTTCCTGTTTTAAAGATAGCTTATAATCTGTTAGCCATTTACTTAAAACATCTAAAACTTTATTTTCTAATATGTATAATTTAGTAGATTTATTTTTACAATTAGTGCAGACTATATATTTCTCATATCCACTTGATGTTGTATTAGATTTTGCAACTAAAGTATAGCCACAATATCCACATTTTATAATTCCAGCTAGAGGATTGGTTATTTTACTGTTTGGAGTAGGTGAGTTACTGCGTTTTTTTCTTATATATTGTGCTTTATTCCATATTTCTTCGCTTATTATTGGTTCATGTTTTCCTTTTGCTTCCATTTGTTCATCAATACATCTAGTTCTACTAGAATTTCTTTTCCTCTCAACTTTATTCCATACTATGTATCCGCAATATACTTTATTTTTTATAATATCCCTTACACCTTTTTCATACCAAGTTCTACCTGTTGTGGTTTTATAACCAAGTTCATTTAGATACTTTGATATTTTACAGGCTCCAACTCCTTTTAGATACATATCGAATACTATTTTAATAACATTTGCTTTATCTTTATTTACTACAAGTATTCTTTCTTTGTTGCTTAAGTATTTAATATCATATCCATAAGGAGGAGACTGAGCAATAAACTTACCTTCTTCAATGCTTTTAATTTTTCCTCTTTGCATACGCCTAGATATTAACTTTAATTCCTTGCGAGCCATAAAAGCTTCAAATTCGGAATATTCTTCATCAAATTCATCATTTAAATCATAGGTTTTTCTAGGAGTAATAATTTTTGTTTTGGATTTTTTAAATGTATCTAATATCAACCCTTGATCTTGCATATTCCCACGTCCTAAGCGGTCAATATCCATTACTAAAACAGCATCATAATTATTATTTTTAACTTCATCTAGTAATTCCAACATCTTAGGTCTATATTCTATACTTTCTCCAGAAATAAGCTCTTCCTTAATATCAATTACATTTAAGTTTTGTTCTTTTGCTAGTTTTAGTAGAGTTGTTTTATGTCTACTTAAGGTTTCAAACTCGCCTCTGTGTTCTGCTTCTTCATCAGCCCTGCTTTTTCGTAAATAAATAGAAACATTCATTAAATCACACTCCTTGAATATATTATATTCAGCAGTAAACTGATTATATTTAAAACATAAAAAATAAACATGTAAAAAATAGATTTTATCTTTTAACATGTTTATTTTGACAGATATCAGAATTTTTATTTTTGAAACAGAAGTTTACATTTTTATAAATTTCAATCTTATATTTTTATATAACTTAAATTTAAAACTACTTTTTTATAACAGGTATCCATACTTCAAACTTAGCATTTTGTGGGTCTGGATTTAAGTAAAGTTCAATATCAGGACCATTTTCATACTCATATCCAGAAGTAGGTAACCATTCTGTTACAATACGTTTTTCTAGTTCTTGTATCGCTTGTGGGCATTGTCCTTCTCCAGAAAATCTTGCCCAAGTAAAAGGTGGAATAGTGTATTCATCTAATGTATCATCTATGGACGCTGTGCTTGCAACAGAGATAAAGTATTTCCACTCTTCTGAATCATTACACACACTTACACCTAACACACCTTTTAGTTGGCTATTCATCATAGGTAGTAGTTTTTGAATGGTTCCATCTAATGCAGATTGTTGCCACATTTTTGGAACAATCTCAAAGTTTTTTTCTAACTCAGTGTGAAGGCGTTGAGATACACCCACAATACGAAATGCTTCTTTCTTTTCAATTCTATAATTCATTTCTTCAGCTCCTTTTATAGTAATTTTAAAGCTAATTGGAGGAAAGGCCTTCAAGTTTATTGTTTCTTCTTTTTTTATAATCGATGGTGCAATACCGTGAATACTTTTAAAGGCACGATTGAACGCTGTTGGAGAAGAGTATCCATATTTTAAAGCTATATCAATTATTTTTTTATTATCATTTTGTAATTCTACAGCAGCCAAAGACATTCGTCTGCGTCGAATATACTCAGAAAGAGGTACATCTGCCATATAAGCAAACATTCTTTGAAAATGATATGTAGAACAACAAGCTATTTTTGCCAGTTGTTCATATTCAATTTCTTTTGTTATATTTTCTTCAATATAGTTAATTGCTTTGTTTAATCTTTCAATCCATTCCATAAAATCAGCTCCTTATACTTTTTATAATACGTATTTTTAAATAATTCTTCCTCTCTTTTTATGCACAAATTAACTAGCATAATAAAGTATAAATTTAATATTAAAAATTAACTTAAGTATTAAAGTTATTAATTATATAACTTTTTTATATTTAGTATATCATAGTTTAACACTTAATTTTATTAGAACATAATAGTTTTAATTTGATATATATCACCTCTAATTAAATACTTAATTGTATAGATGATTTTGGTTATATATTGATATTTTTCACAATTTATACTAATCAAGTATTTATAAATATTAATTGAGAATAGGACAATTTTTAATATACATAAAATGTAAAAAGGGAGGGGATTTGCATGCCAAAGATAGAAAAAGATTTGGATGGTACAACTACTATAACATACCTTGTTGATGATGTAGATGTTCCAACAGACGATAATGGTTATAAAATATCCATGACAGTACTACATGGAAATACTGTATGCCATGTAGTATCTCCTGAAACAATCCTAGGAAGAAAGTTTACAGTAGAGGAAAAACGGGATAAAGATGATATAATATATGAAGCAATAGAAAAAATAATGATAGATAGACAATTAAAAGTACAAAACTCAAATAAAGAAGTTGCTAGTAATTAGCACTTCTTTATGAAATAAAGTAGGACAAATATCTTTAAAAACTTAATATTAAAACTACAAAATTTAATTTATAATAAATCTTTAATTAATAATATACTTATTGAGACTTTGATTATATATGATAATTTTATTATAATAATGATGTACATACTATTGAGATTATGGATAAAAAAATTAATGATGTACGATACATTCATACTTTTAAATAAAATATAGACTTTATATAAACTGTACCTTAAATTATTTTTATCATAATAAAATACCTTCATTAGAATATTTAATATTGAAAATCAAATATAGTTATTAAAAATAAAAGCTTTCTCTAAGTTTGTGAAATGTTTGGAGATAGCTTTTATTTTTTTGGATAGTATATAAATTTCAAATCATTGTTGATAAATATTAGAAAATATTTTTTTAATACTGACTTTTTGAAGCTTTAAATCGTTATATAAG
>NZ_JAGWCT010000186.1:0-3716 GCF_020657815.1 Clostridioides sp. ZZV15-6597
TTGATAAATTATCAAAGATACTAGGTGGAATAGGACCTGTAATAATAATATTTACACTTTTAGTTGGAGCTATAAGTTTAAGCAGTAATATAGGTAATTTATCTCAAGCAGGAGAGATTCTTAAAACTGTAGAGGTATCTAGACCAGTTCCAAACGCATATCTATCTGGTGTAATATACACTACTTATAATACAATCGTTGTCATGGCGTTCTTAACAGGATTAGGAGCAAGTGCTGCTAATAAAAAAGAAGCTGTTTGCGGTGGTATACTAGGTGGGGTAGCACTTATGGCAGCAGCTATAATGATGAACTTAGCAATGCTTTCTGATGTAGGAAACTTATATTCAAAAGCAATACCTTCATTATTCTTAGCTGATAAGATTTCACCAGTAGTTGGAGTTTTATTCTCAGTAGTTCTTATATTAGGAATATATACAACAGCTGTACCTTTATTATGGTCAGTAACTAATAGATTTGTAGATGATAATCATCCTAAATTTAAATTAATAACAGTAATAACAGCTATATTAGGTCTTATAGGTGGATTCTTACCATTTGATAAGCTGGTTGGTATCTTATATCCATATACCGGATATATGGGCGTCATAATACTGGTTTGTGTTCTTTATAGACAGATTACAAAAACATCTGGCTATCAAGAAGGAGTTAATGGTAAATAAATAATTTAGAACTGTAAAATAGAGAGTTATATAAAAACAATTAAATTGTTTTTATATAACTCTTTTTTATTTTATAATTTATTTGTCATAAAATCCTTTTTTTATTATTTCATATTTAAGGGTAACTATAATAAACACTTTATTATTGATAATTTAAAGTCTAAGACAAAATTATGAATCATATATTTAAATAGATGGAAGGAGTGATAAAATTGGATGTAAAGTTTAATATTAAAGGTATAATTTATGGAGTTATAGCTCTTATATTTGTGATAGGAGGGTTTATATTCATACCAAGTATGTTTATAGAAAAAACTAAGCCAATAGATTATACAGTATTGCAAAGGAATTCAATACCAGAAAAGATACTAGATGTTATGGACAAATACACAAATGAAGAGAGGGCATTAGCAGCTAAAATTGATAATAAAATATACATCATAGTAACTAGGGGAAATAATAAATATGGTATTGAGATGGATAACATAGAAAGTGTAAGTGAAGAAGGAAAAGAAGTTTTGAGAGTTAAGATAAAGTATAAGGATAAGGAGGATTCTCTTCCATACATAGTGGTTGAAACAAATATAAGTGAACTTCCAGATAGAATAGAATTGAATTCTACTAAATAAATATATATTTTGTAATTAGATAACTATTTATTTGTATAGTAAAATAAAGTCATGGTTTTTATTAATGTAAATAAATCATGTCGAGGCTTTATTGATGTAAAAGCCATGACTTAAAATATTCATTGAATAATATAAAAATTAAATATTAAACAGAGTGTTATATTAATAGTATTGAGAGTGTTAATTATTTGGTGTAAGAATTCTGGTTTCAGTAACTATATAGTTTAATTGTGCATCATGAGTTTCTTTTGGAATAGAATCAAATACCTGAAAGTCAAATGCTATTCCTATAGTTATTGCGTCTTTTCTTAAGTTCTCTAAAAATCTATCATAAAATCCTCCACCATATCCTAATCTATAGCAATGTATGTCATATGCAACAGCTGGAACAATTACAACATCTAAAGATTTAATATCAATTGTAGGTGATTTTTCGTTAGGTTCCCTTATTCCATATGCACCAATTTTTAGTCCATTATCTAAATCTGTTATTTGAGTAGGAATTAATGTATGATTTTCTTTTATTGTAATAGGGCTTGAGACTATTTTCTTTAGAGATAAAAGCTTTTTGATTAAATTATCTGTGTTAACTTCATTATTAAAATCTAGATAAAGCATTATATTAGTTGCGTTTTTTATATCCTCCACTTGAAGTAATTTTTCTGTTATCAAATTTGAATTATTTAGTACAAACTCAGCACTTTTATTTTTTCTATGTTCAATAACTTTTTTTCTAAATTCTTTTTTCATAAAATATTCCTCCTTTAATATGTTATAATGTGAACAGAATTTGTATTCTAATATAAATTTTAGTATAGTTTATTGTAATAAGGCAATATATTTGGGTAAATGTAATAAAAATAACAGCTAGTCATATAATATATAATAGTTTATGTAAAAGGAGATGTATCTTGTGATTTCAAAAAAGAAAGCTATTTTTTTAGGGGTGATTTTAGTAATTATAACAGCTATGGCCACATCAGCGTTTCAACTTACATTAGGGAACAAAGTTGTAGTATCAAAAGAACTCTATGAAGGCTATAAAAAATATGATAAGTTGTTAGGATTAGAATCTATTATAAAACAAGATTTTTATAAAAAAGTCTCTGATAAAGATTTAGTGGATGGAGCATCAAAGGGGTTATTTCTAGGAACAAATGACAAATATTCTGGTTATTACACTAAAGATGAAATGGAAAAGCTAATAGAAGATAGTGAGGGCTCTTATGTTGGTGTAGGAATGTATATAGGAGCATCAAAAGATGGAGGACTAGTAGTAGTTCCTATGAAAGATTCTCCAGCAGAAAAAGCAGGAGTAAAAGCAGGAGATAAATTAATAAAAGTCAACGGAAAATCTGTATCATATAAAAATTCGGATGAAGCTGTGAGTATGATGAAAGGTAAAAAAGGTAAAAAAGTAGAGCTAGTAGTATTGAGAGAAGATAAACAACTAAGCTTTGAGTTGAAAACAGAACAGATAGTTGAGAAAAGTATAGAAAGTAAAGTAATTGATAATGATTTAGGATATATAGAAATTACCCAATTTATATCAAGTACATATACTGATTTTGACAAAGCTTTAAAAGGATTGAAAGAAAAAAATATTAAGGGATTAGTAATAGACCTTAGAAACAATCCTGGAGGTATGTTGGATATATGTAAAGAAGTTGCTGATGAATTAATTGGTGAAGGAACTATAGTATATACTAAAGACAATAAAGGAAATACAGAATACTTAAAATCTGATAAAGAAAAATTGGGACTTCCAATAGTAGTTTTAACCAATGGAGAAAGTGCCTCTGCTGCTGAGATATTAACAGCTGCAATTGTTGATAATAAAGAAGGTATTTCTGTAGGGACTACGACTTATGGTAAAGGGCTGGTACAGTCAGTTGTAAGGTTGAAAGATGGAACAGGATATAAATTAACTACTGCTCAATACTTTACACCTAATGGAGATTATATCAATGAAAAAGGGATAAAACCTACAATTGAAGAAAAAGATGAGAAAAAACAATTGGATGTAGCAACTGAATGGCTTAGAGAGCAGATTAATAAATAGAATTTAAAGTTTGTAGATGTAATAGAAAATAAAAAAATTGTTATAAGTAAAAATATAGAGTGGATAAAACTAACTTTTGGTATTGTTTCAACATTTTACTATATAGTTTTATTGTTAAAAGTTTTAACTTAGCTTTTAAAATATGGGTAATTAAACATTTTAAAATACATGTAAAAATATTACTGGAAATTTAGCAGTCCAGTAATATTTTTTTGATTTAAGGAATATTAATATTAATAATTCTATTTTCTAATACTATACCTACTCTTATGTGAACTACCATCCACTTAACTACCTACGGTAATGTTTGAAGTGGTGGCTTCTTGGTCAAGATAACTATTGTTA
>NZ_JAGWCT010000187.1:0-3704 GCF_020657815.1 Clostridioides sp. ZZV15-6597
TGTTGGACCTACTGCTCCATCTGCTCCTGTTGCTCCTGTATTTCCTGTTGGACCTACTGCTCCATCTGCTCCTGTTGGTCCTGTTACTCCATCTGCTCCTGTTGGACCTACCTCTCCATCTGGACCTGTTGCTCCTACTGCTCCTGTTGGACCTACTGCTCCATCTGCTCCTGTTGGACCTGTTGCCCCTATTGCCCCTGTTGCTCCTGTTACTCCATCTGCTCCTGTTGCTCCTGTATTTCCTGTTGGGCCTGTTACTCCTGTTGCTCCATCTGCTCCGGTTGCTCCTGTTACTCCATTTGCTCCTGTTACTCCTGTGTTTCCTGTTGGGCCTGTTATTCCATTTGCCCCTGTTGCTCCTGTTGCTCCTGTTACCCCTGTTGGGCCTGTTATTCCATTTGCCCCTGTTGCTCCTGTTGCTCCTGTTATTCCTGTTGTCCCTGTCGCTCCGGTTGCTCCTGCTGGACCAGTTGCTCCTGTTACTCCATTTGCTCCTGTTGCTCCTT
The DNA here is from genome assembly GCF_020657815.1 of Clostridioides sp. ZZV15-6597. Lineage (NCBI taxonomy): Bacteria > Bacillati > Bacillota > Clostridia > Peptostreptococcales > Peptostreptococcaceae > Clostridioides > Clostridioides sp. ZZV15-6597. The sequence continues at coordinate 507 of NZ_JAGWCT010000187.1, forward strand.
TGTTCCCTGTTGGACCTGTTATTCCATTGGCTCCTGTTGCTCCTGTATTTCCTGTTGGACCTGTTATTCCATTGGCTCCTGTTGCCCCTGTTGCCCCTCTAGGCCCTGTTTCTCCAGTTGCTCCATTTGCTCCTGTTGCTCCTGTGTTTCCTGTTGGACCTGTTATTCCGTTTGCTCCTGTTGCTCCTGTGTTTCCTGTTGGACCTGTTATTCCATTGGCTCCTGTTGCCCCTGTTGCTCCTTTAGGACCTGTCGGACCTATTGGTCCCGTTGGTCCTACATCTTGATATAAACTTGGACCTGAATTATCTTTGTAATCATCCATATAATAAATTCTCCCTATTTTAAAATTAGAGCAATATTAGACAAGTATCTAATATTGCTCTATATAATTATATGAATAGACAATTTATTATGTGATAATACATCTATTTACTTATATCAACATCTATACCTTGTTTTTTAAATTCTGTTATATTATTAATTTCTTTACTCCAATCTTCTATTATTGGAGTTATTTTTAGTTTTTTAACATCTTTCTTAATTTCATATTCTAAAGAAGATTCAATATAATTACCTTTAGAGTAACTTAAGTCATAACCTCCTGCACCACTAAGTAATTCTAAATCTTTTCCTCTTCCATCTTTAAGTGCAAACTCAAGTATCTTTGGTGTATCATCACCTTTATTGAAATTATATTTGTTAGTTTTAAATCCGTAAATCACTCTGATTTTGGTAGGAGAAACCCTTACTTCTTTTAATACTAAATCAACATCAATATTTTTATTTTTTAATTTTACATTTTTATCTACATTATAAATTTTTGTATCTTTGACTATATTTGAACCATTTATACTTGTATTAAATTCCCATTGTCCACTAAGATATCCATTTAGGTGTTCACCTTCTACTCCTCCCATATTTCCTACCTCTATCTCTTTTGATGTTTTTATATCCTTATTTAACTCATATTCAACTTTATTTATACTTATATTTATATCATAGTCTTTATTTAAATCCACATTTTTTAGTAAATCAAAATTTTCGACATCCCCTTTTCCATCTCCATCTTTATCTAGATTATCAAGCTTACAAGTCATAACCATATTAGTAGTACCATCTTTATTTTTTTCTGATGTAGAAGGCCCTGTTATTGAAACAAAGTTCATATCTCCAACCTTTATTTTGATATCATCAATTCCTAAGAATCCTCCTTGTTTCTTTAAGCCCAAAGCATCTTTATCAAGTTTGCTATCATCAACACTTATATTTAAAAATAATTCTCCATCACCAAGCATAATCTCATTTAACTTTATATCTATTCCTTTATCTGTAGCAACATCATCTACAATATTTTTATAAGGTTTAAGTTCTTCAGTATCCTTATTAAAGAAATATTCTATCTGCTTTCCAAGATGTTGCATATATGCCAAGGTAGTTTCATTAGTAAATGCAGTTGAACCTAAAATAACTACTGATAATCCTCCTACTAAAGCATATCTCTTAAAATTATTCTTTTTACTATATTGAATCTTAGATTTCATTCTCTTCTTCATTTCATCCTTTTCTTCATTACTTAATACAATATCATCGTATTTTTCTATATCTATATTTGTTTCATTAAATAAACCAAATTTATCTTTCATAAAAACTCTCCTTTTATTCTATATTTTCTATATTTAAATCCTTAATTATCTTATCTATTATCTCTAAGCTTTCTTTTTATTTAAATGCAGTCTCAACTTCTTTCTTCCTCTTGATAATCTATTATGTAAGTTTTCAACAGTGGTTTCATTTTGTATAGCTATATCCTTTAGTGATATATCTTCTAAATAATACCTTCTAAAAATTTCTGCATCTTTATCATTTAATGTGCTTATAAGGTCATTTATTTCCTCTTCAATTTCTCTCATATCCAACTCTTTATCTATATATGGTATTTCTTCATGTTCTATATTTAAATAAGTATTATTACTTATATACTTTTTCCTATAATTAATTGCTCTGTATTTAGAAATAGAACCTATCCAGTTTTTAAAAGAGTTTTTTTCATTATCAAATTTTTCTATGTTATTCCAGATTGACAAAAGCACATCATCAACACATTCTTCCTCATAAATTCTAGCATCCATAAGAGTCCTTCTAACTATAGATGCTATAAAATTCCCATACTCATCTATAAGCATTTCCATACCCTTTTCTTTTTTCTTTATTATGTTTTTAATTATCAATTTATCCTCCAAGTTAACTCCTCCTTTGTAAAAGCTTCTACAACTACTAATACAATTAAAAATCGTATTTCCTATCAAATTTTTAAAATTTTTTTTATATTTCTAAACACAGAATCAAAGCTTGGATAAAACTATCAAAACAATTTTACTATGTTGAACTTATAGCTTGATACGAATACAAGATAACTCCAAATCAAACCCCAAAATAAAAAGATACCTCAATATAATTTATCAAAATTATATTGAGGTATCTATAAAATTAAAAAATTGCTTATCTATCTTCATCAGTTACATTAAATATATAAGGAACATTTCTATAGTAATCTTCAAAGTCAAATCCATATCCTACTACGAATTTGTCTTCTATCTCAAACCCACAATAATCTGGTACTAAATCAACCTTTCTTCTACTTGGCTTGTCTAAAAGTACACAACATTTTAAACTAGCAGGATTTTTAGCTTTTAGATGCTTTAAAACAAAATCCATAGTCAATGCAGAGTCAGTAATATCATCTACAACCAATACATCATATCCTTTTATATCAGTAGTTACATCGGAAACAACTTTAACCGTTCCAGTACTCTCTTCACTGTTTCCATAACTAGAAGTAGTCATAAAGTTAACTCTAAGAGGTAAATTTATATTTCTAACTAAATCTGCACAGAATATAAAACTTCCTTTTAATAGAGACACAATCATAAGATTTTTATTTTTGTAATCCTTCTCTATAATCGCTCCTAATTCTTTTAATTTATCATTAATTTTTTCTTCTGAATACAATACTTCCCATTTTTTTGTTTCTATATCCATAAAAAGACCTCCAATTGTAATAATCCTTCTTAATTTTATAAGAGATTGCTCACTTTTTCAATACTCTTATTCAATATTAGCCAATATTATTGAGTTTTTAAGCATATTCAACAATTATTAACAAGATATTATCTATTTTAAGTAAATCATATATCC
>NZ_JAGWCT010000188.1:0-3681 GCF_020657815.1 Clostridioides sp. ZZV15-6597
TTATAATTTTCATAATACCCCTTTATATTATAAATTAATCTAATAGATTAAATTTATAATATAGAAATTTATTACAGTAAAAAATATGCTAGTAAACAAAATATTCACTAGCATTAATTTCATATATAAAATTAATCAACTATTAATTCTACTAAATCTCCATTTTTAACGCCTGCTGCATTTCCTTCTTCCATGTCAACATGCATTTCTAAATTAAAGCTATCACTAGCTCTTACTAATACATTTTCAAATACTAACGCTCTTGGTCCAGATGTTTTAACTTTTACTATTTGTTTGTCAGTTACACCAAATTTAGCAGCGTCTTCATTGCTCATATGTATATGTCTAGAAGCAACTATAACTCCTTCTTTCATTTCAACTTCTCCAGCTGGTCCTACTAATTTAACCCCAGGAGTTCCAGCTATATCACCAGATTCTTTTATTGGAGCTTTTACTCCTAATGGGAATCCATCTGCTAAAGAAATCTCAACTTGAGTTTGAGCTCTAGCTGGCCCTAAAACTCTAACTCCTTTTAGAGTCCCCTTTGGACCGACTAAATCTACTTTTTCTTCACAGGCAAATTGTCCTGGTTGAGATAATGGTTTAAATTTAGTTAATTCATGACCTGCTCCAAATAATACGTCTATATCAGCTTGACTCAAATGAACATGTTTATTAGATAATGCTATTGGTAATTTCATTGAAATTCCCTCCTTTAATTATTTTTAAATTATTGCAATACAATTATACATAATATTACTTACAAAATCAAATTATATTGAATCAATATACGCTTTTAGAGTCTTAGATATAGTGTCTTTAAATTCTTGATTATCTGTGTAAGGTATATTATCTGTATTGTTTAAATATATATTGTGTAAAAGTTTAGTATTTATACTCTTAAAGAAAAAGTCCATAACTATTTGCCCACCTTTAAATTGTGAATCATAAGGTTTACTACCTCCTACTGCAATATACATTCCTATACGCTTTTTATTCCTATCAATTGAAGGCTTATTTAATATATACTTGCTTGCATAGATAGCTTGAGTTCTATCAACAACAGTTTTTACTTTAGCTGATATTGAATCAAAATGTACAGGACTTATTACTATAGTCCCTTTTGATTCATCAAACATTTTATATAGAGGTTTCATATCATCATTAAATTTACAACATCCTGTCTTATTACAAAATCCACATGCTGTACAATATTCAATATCCATATCATATATATTGAATATTTTACTACTAAGTCCACTATCTTCTAATTTAAGTTTTATTTCATTTGCTATAAAACTACAATTTTTATTATTTCTTGGACTTCCATTTATTATTATAATTTCTGGACTTTCAAGTTCTATTTTATTATTTAAACCCATAATCAATCTACCTATCCTTTAACATAACGATTAAAATATCATCATCATAATTATCTTTTGATGAAAAGTTTCTTAAATCTAATTTTAAATTTTCTACTATCAGCTGATGATTTAATCTAAAATTTTCTTTTAAAAAGTTTTCTAATCTCTCTATACCATATTCTTCTTTTGATGTATTTTTTATTTCTAAAATTCCATCAGTATACATACATACCATTGCATAATCTTCCATTGAAAGAATATTATTTTCATATGTTGCATCTTCCATTACCCCAATAGGTATTCCCTTTTTACAATTTAAGTTAGTTTCTATTGTTCCATCTTTTTTTACAACTACAGGGCTATAGTGTCCTGCATTAGATACTGTAATCATATTTTCTTTAGTATCTATAAGACCAATCAAACAAGTTGTAAATACTCCCATTTTGTCAAACTCATCATATAACATCCTATTTAAATTTGTCATTATTTCTTGTGGTGTCTTATACTGATTACATAACACTTTAAAGGCACCCTTTATCATTGCAACAACATAATTCGAAACCATTCCATGCCCCATTACATCAGCAACAATATAAACTATGTGTTCAGCATCTACCTTTGTAGCATAATAAAAATCTCCACCTACTACTCTTGCTGGTTTATGATAAAAATAAAGTTCTTTTTCATCATTACAATCCATTTTACCTTTGTCCATAATAAGTTGTTGCTGTTTATTTAATATATTTAACTCATTCTCAAGAATCCTGTGCTTTACTTCTTTTTCATTGTGCTCATATAACTGCATACCAACTAAAACCTGTTTAGATAATATACTAAGGATATTTAAATCATCACTCGTGTAGTTTTTGCTGTTTGCACAAACAATGCATCCTATAGTCTCATTTTTATCTTGGAGTTTGTAATATATATAACTTTCCAAGTTTATCCCTTTTTGTGAGCATGGTTTTAAATTATTTAAATATCCTCCTAAGGATTCTTTATTTACAAACTTGTCCAACATAGGATATAAATTTGTTTTCTTTTTATGTTCAGTATTATAACAGCTAAATATTTTATCTTTATTACCATGACCTATTATAATTATCAAAGCTTCTTTACTATTGGTAATGTTACACGCCTGTTTACTCAAGTTTTCTAAAAATCCATCTATACTTTTATTGAGATATAATTTTTTAGTAGCTTCATTTATAGCACTTATTGAACCTCTTAATTTATCAACCAAAATTTGTACATTATTATTTTTATTAGTTATTTCTATTGATAAACTTAAGAGAGATGCAACAGAAGATATAAAGTCTATATCTTGTTCTGTTAGAAAATCTTCTTCTGTCAAAAAGCAAGTCATAAATCCAACTACTTCATTATTTATGATAAAAGGAAAAACTATTCTACCAATGTAACCTTCAGATTTTGCTAAATCTCGTTCTCCTTCTGCTCTAGAATCTTCAAATACATTTTTCACATATATTATCTTTTTCTCATTTACAGCTTCATGGATATATTCTGGATATGTGTCAAAATCAATTTTTGCACCTTTAAGACTATTGATTGGAAAAATTTGAGGTACATACTCTAAGGTTTGTGAACATACTAAATAGGCATATTTAGAATCATTTTTATAAAATAGATTTACACATGCCTTTGTAGGGTGAACAACCTCTAACATTTTTTCTATTATTTTATCTTTTATATTAAAAAAATCTGTAGATTCAGTCACCATAGCAGATATTTCCACTAAATTCTTCATTTTATAATTGCCATTAGTCATACTCAATTTCTCCCCCTATATATTAAACTATTTATTAGTATTTTAACATACATTCTTTATAGTAAAAACAAAAACAACGACAAAACTAAGAACTAATATCCAGTTAAATCCTGTCAATATTCCTATAAGAAGTAATGTAATCAATGAATTTAGACCTGTTCTTCCCTTTTCATCCATAAAAGTTATCTTAGAGATGTCGATATTATTTTTTACATTGTTTATATGTTCCTTCACTTGTTCTTCCATATTTCTCTTATAAAGAATGTACACCACTCCAACTAGAAATACTCCTATACCTAATATCCAATTTAGATTAAATGCTACAATAAGCAGTATTGAACCAAAAACTAACTTTAAAAGTTTAAAAAACACACTATCTATCTTTAAGGTTATATTTCTGATTTCTTTACATTCATCCCTTAATGAATATCCACTTGAATCTAAGTTATTAATCTTTGTTTTTACAATTTCAGAATAAAAAAGCTTTATTATCCCATTTAACATTTTCATCACTCCTAAATATTTTAC
>NZ_JAGWCT010000189.1:0-3334 GCF_020657815.1 Clostridioides sp. ZZV15-6597
CCTGGTAGTTCAGTTGGTTAGAATGCCAGCCTGTCACGCTGGAGGTCGAGGGTTCGAACCCCTTCCAGGTCGCCAAATTAAATAAGCGGGAATAGTTCAGTGGTAGAGCGCAACCTTGCCAAGGTTGAAGTCGCGAGTTCGAATCTCGTTTCCCGCTCCATAATAATTTGGGTGCATAGCTCAGCTGGATAGAGCAACGCCCTTCTAAGGCGTGTGTCCGGGGTTCGAATCCCTGTGCGCTCATTAAGAAAAGTTTACTATATTTATAGTAAACTTTTATATTGTTTAAAAAGACACAGGATACATGCATGTCACCTGTGTCTTTTTATTTATAAATATCAAATTATATAAGAGTTACATTATATTCATTAATATTGTAATCATATTAATGGTAATGTATAATAGTCTACAAGAAGTTTATAGAAAGATTTATTGCATAGACTTAATTATTAGTAAATAGGCTCATATACATTATACTGTATACTTTATAGTACTGAGACATTAGAATACTATTTAAATTCATAAATTAATTTCTTATACTGAAAAAGAACGATGAAATATATTATGAAATACTAGATATTCTAAGTGCTTGATAATATGGTGTTTGTAGATTGTATTAAATGAATTGTTATACTTATAAGTAATATATGTATGACTTTGAAAATAGATAAGCTGTTTTAATTATTTTTATTATAAAAGATAATTTCTAGAAAAGATACATAATAAGATATTAATAGAAGTTGATATAAATTATTTATAAGGGAAATTATTGGTATAAGATAAAAATAATATTACCAATATAATATTAATAAAAATAATGTTACAATTTTATATAATTAATAAATAGATTATTAAATTTATTGTAGTGAACATATATTGAAAGATAATATGTATTTTGAAATAGATTTTATAGTATAAAATTGCATCAAGGCGCGAGTACTATTTTGTATTCGCGCCTTGATGATTTGAATTATTTAAACTAGATTTAACTTTAATAGAAAATATATATTTTATGAGCAATATTTTTAATGTATTTAGAGATTATTTAACAATCTCAATCTATAAAAATAGAATTATTTACACAAAAGTTAAATAGTTTGTATAGAGTTAGATTTATATAGTATAATACATAGTGTAAATAATTAAGAAGTTATCGAACAGGAGGATAAAACTGTGTTAGATATAAATTCTTTTTTAAATGAATTTTTTAATATAATATTAAGAATGAGTATATATGATTTAATTGACATATCCATAGTAGCATATATTTTTTACAAAATATTTATGTTTATAAAAGACACAAGAGCAGAACAAGTATTTAAAGGTATAATATTTCTTTTGCTAGCAACTCAACTTAGTAACACTTTTAAATTGCATACCGTTTATTGGATATCTCTTAAGGCGCTGGATTATGGAGTTATAGCAGCTCTTATAATTTTTCAGCCAGAATTTAGAGCAGGACTTGAACATATAGGAAGAGCGAAGTTTAATTTATTTGGAAAAAATGTAAATACTTCAGAAGAAACTCTTAATAGAACTATAGAAGAGATTGTAGAAGCTTTATATTCACTTTCTAGACAAAAAATAGGAGCTCTTATCATAATGGAGAGAGAAACCAGAATAAGTGATATAATAAATACAGGAACTATAATTGATGCCGAAATTTCTAGGCAATTATTGATAAATATATTTATACCAAATACACCATTACATGATGGAGCTGTTGTAATTAGGGATTCTAAGGTAAAGGCTGCTGCATGTTTCTTGCCGTTGACAGAGAGTAAGGACTTAAGCAAAGATTTAGGTACTAGACATAGAGCTGGAATAGGTGTAAGTGAAGTCTCTGACTGTATAACGCTGATTGTATCAGAGGAAACTGGAGGCGTATCAATTGCTAAAGCTGGTAAGTTATATAGAGATATTTCTAGAGAAAGAATGATGAATATATTACGTAGTAATCTAAAAACGAATACAGAAACAAGAAGTTTTTTCAAAGGTGGTATATTTAAATGATAAATAGACTAAAAAATAATACCAAAATAAAAATAATATCATTTTTAAGTGCAATTGCTTTATGGATGTATGTTATGGCTGTAGTTGACCCTGAAGAAACTAGAGGGTTTGAAGATATACCTGTATCTATAAGTAATATGAGTGATTTAAATGATAAAAATCTTGTTATATATCCAGACGAAAAATTAACAGCAGATGTGTATATAAAAGGTAGTTTATCAAAGGTACAAAAAGTTAAAAAAGAGGATATACATGTGTATGGAACTGTTGAAGACCCAATACAAGGTAAGAAGGAAGTATATTTAAAAGCAAATATTCCTCAAGGTGTTACTTTAGAATTTAAGCATGATGTTTTAATAGTAAATCTTGAGAAAAATATAAAAGAAAAAAGAGATATAAAGGTAGAAGTAAGTGGGAATTCAAAAAGAAATATAGATAATATTGAATTAAGTAAAAATTATGTCGATATATCGGGTCCGATGAGTTTAGTTAAAGAAGTTAAAAGTGTAAGAGCTAATCTAAATGTCGGCAACGAGACAGAAGATTTCTCTAAAAAATTGGATTTAATACCTTTAAATAGTGATGGAACTAAGGTTGAAGGTGTGACATTAAGTTCAAGTTCTGTAACAGCAAGTGTAGAATTATTAAAAGAAAAAACTGTACCAATAAGAGTAGATTTAAAGGATAATAATCAAGATAATAATACATTGAAAAATTATAAATTAAGTAAAGATGAAGTTACAATAAAAGGTAAAAAAGAAAATATAGACAAAATAAATTATATTAAGACAAAACCTATTGATTTAGTTGATTTAGCTAATGGAGAAGAAAAAGAGGTGAGTCTAGAGATTCCAGAAGGAATAACTATTGATGATACCTCTATAACTATAAAGCTAAATGAAACAAAACAATTAAGTGCTGAGTTTGTATATAGTCCAGAAGATATTATGTTAAGAAATATTCCAGCAAATATGGACAATCCAAGTATAATTTCTACTGGAGATATTCAAGTTGTTGTAGAATCAACAGAAGATTTAAGTAAGCTAAATAAAAAAGATATTTCGTTATATATCGATTTATCAGAAGCACCTACTGAAAATGATAAATATAAAATAAAATATGAAACAACATATCAATTTAAAAAAATAAATATAGAACCTAATATTGTTGAAGTGGAATGAACAAATATTTTGAATATTTAGTTGTTACAAGATGCGACAAAAAAATCTATAAAATTAAGTTTGTTAATTTTATGTTTTTGTTGCATCTTGTTTATTTTAGTTATATTATAAAATAAGGACAATGAGATATTTGTTAAATC
>NZ_JAGWCT010000190.1:0-3229 GCF_020657815.1 Clostridioides sp. ZZV15-6597
GAATAATATTTGTATATAATAATATATAATATTAAAGACTAAGAAGAAGAGGAGTAAGTAAATACTACTAAAAGAGAGGGAAATTCACTGGCTGTAAGATTTTCTAAGTATAAGGTTTACTGAATGTAGCTTTGGAGTTTCTAAACTGAACTATTAGTAAGTTTAGACGGTTAGAATCGTTAAATTCTTTGAGAGTCAAAGTTATTAAGATTATCATTAACTATTAATTTAATTATATGTTGATGAATTTTTAAACTTTGGAATTAAGGTGGTAACGCGAGCTTTTCGTCCTTTTAAAAGAGGATGAAAGGCTCTTTTTTATTCACAAAAATATTTTAAAAATTTATTTATAAAAATATAGGAGGCAATACAATGGAAAATACGAACTTATCAAAAACTTATAATCCTAAAGATTTTGAGGCTAGGCTATATAAAAAATGGATGGATGAAGGGTATTTTAAATCTAAACCAAATCCAGATAAAAAACCATTTACAATAATGATGCCACCTCCAAATATAACAGGGCAATTGCATATGGGACATGCGCTTGACCATACTCTTCAAGATATACTTATTAGATGGAAACGTATGGATGGATATGAAGCTTTTTGGCTTCCAGGAACTGACCATGCTTCTATAGCAACTGAAGTTAAAGTTGTTGAAAGAATAAAAAAAGAAGAAGGTAAGACTAAATACGAAATAGGAAGAGAAGAATTTTTAAAGAGAGCTTGGGCATGGAGAGACGAATTTGGAGGAAAAATAGTTAATCAGCTTAAACAATTAGGAGATTCTTGTGATTGGGATAAAGAAAGATTTACTATGGATGAAGGTTGCAATGAAGCAGTTATAGAGTTCTTTGTAAACCTATATGAAAAAGGGCATATATACAGAGGAAATAGAATAATAAACTGGTGTCCAGACTGTAAAACTACTTTATCAGATGCAGAAGTTGAGCATGAAGAGCAGGATGGAAACTTTTATCATATAAAATATCCATTAAAAGATAGTGAAGACTTCTTGGAGATAGCTACTACTAGACCTGAAACAATGATAGGGGATACTGGTATAGCTGTAAATCCAGAAGATGATAGATACAAACACTTAATAGGAAAAACAGCAATACTTCCATTAGTAGGAAGAGAACTTCCAATAGTTGCAGATAGTTATGTAGATTTAGAGTTTGGAACTGGTGCTGTTAAGATGACTCCAGCTCATGACCCTAACGACTTTGAAGTAGGTTTAAGACATAATCTTGAGCAATTAAATACAATGAATGAAGATGGAACTATGAATGAAGTTTGTGGAAAATATGAAGGCATGGATAGATTTGAGTGTAGAAAAGCCATCATAGCAGACTTAAAAGAACAAGGATATCTAATCAAGATAAAAGAACATAATCACAATGTAGGAACTTGTTATAGATGCCATACAGTAATTGAGCCTAGATTATCAGAGCAATGGTTTGTTAAGATGGAAGAACTTGCAAAACCAGCTATAGATATTCTTAAAAAAGGAGAATTAGAATTTGTTCCAGACAAGTTTGATAAAACTTATTTACAATGGTTAGAAAATATAAGAGATTGGTGTATATCAAGACAATTATGGTGGGGTCATCAAATACCAGCTTACTATTGTCAAGAGTGTGGAGAAATAGTAGTTGCTAAAAAAATGCCAGATAAATGCCCTAAATGTGGAAGCACTCATTTTAAACAAGATGAAGACGCACTAGATACTTGGTTTAGTTCTGCATTATGGCCTTTCTCTACTCTAGGATGGCCAAATAAGACAGATGCATTAGATTATTATTACCCAACAAGTGTACTTGTTACAGGATATGATATAATATTCTTCTGGGTAGTTAGAATGGCATTTGCAGGTATGTTCTGTATGAATGAAAAGCCGTTTGACCATGTATTAGTTCATGGCTTAGTAAGAGACTCTCAAGGTAGAAAAATGAGTAAATCTTTAGGAAATGGTATTGACCCATTAGAAATAATCGAGCAATATGGAGCTGATGCACTAAGATTTACATTAACAACTGGAAATTCCCCAGGAAATGATATGAGATTCTATATGGAAAGAGTAGAATTTGCTAGAAACTTTGCTAATAAATTGTGGAATGCATCAAGATTTGTATTTATGAATATTGATGAGGAGATAATTAAGAATATAAATAGAGAAAATGTAAAAGATAATTTAACTCTAGCTGACAAATGGATAATATCAAGAGCCAATGATATTGTAAAAGAAGCTACTAATAACATGGATAAATTTGATTTAGGAATAGCATTACAAAAGATATATGATTTTACTTGGTCAGAATACTGTGACTGGTATATTGAAATGGTTAAACCTAGATTATATGGAGACGATACAGACGCTAAGTCTGCCGCTTTATATACATTAACTTATGTACTTGAAAAAATATTAAAATTATTACATCCATATATGCCATTTATAACAGAGGAAATATATACTCATCTTCCTACTGTTGAAGGTTGTATAATAGTATCTGAATGGCCAAAATATAATGAAGAAGATAATATGGCTGATGAAGAAGAAATGATGAGTTTATTAATGGAAGGTATAAGAAGTATAAGAAATGTGAGAGCAGAAATGAATGTACCACCTTCTAAGAAAGCTAAATTGATAATAGTACCAAGTGAAGATAAGATAGAAACTATTGAACTTGGTAAGGATTATTTTATAACTTTAGCATCTGCTTCAACTGTTGAGATAGCAAAAGACAAATCAAATGTACCAGAAGATGCAGTTGGTGTAGTTATTGATGGTGTTGAAATATTCATACCTCTTAATGAATTAGTTGACTTTGAAAAAGAAATTGAAAGGCTATCTAAAGAAATGAAAAAGTTAGAGGGAGAAATAAAGAGAGTTAATGGAAAACTTGCAAATCAAGGATTCTTAGCAAAAGCTCCTGAAAGCTTAATAGAAGAAGAAAAAGCTAAAAAAGAAAAATTTGAAGAAATGATTAAGTCTGTTGAGGAAAGATTAGCCAATTTAAAAACTAAAGTAAAATAAATGTGTAGGATAAAAACATACAAAGAGTACTAAATATGTATTCTTTGTATGTTTTTCTTTCTATGTAGATAAATATGATGTTATAATTTTTTAGAGATATATGATATTTTTATCTTATTATGACTATATTAATTTTATATTTTTGAACTTTATAATCAATAAAAAATTGATATATTATAATATTTAATAT
>NZ_JAGWCT010000191.1:0-3190 GCF_020657815.1 Clostridioides sp. ZZV15-6597
ATTATGAACTATATAAATAATAAAGCAAATTATATGAATAACTTAAGTTTTATAATATAAAAAAAGTAATCATAATCAGATATATTAAAAAATAGAAAAATAATTAATAACTTTTGCTAAATTAGGTAGAGATATATACAATAATAAATTATAAATAATGATAAATGTGTAGACAAAAGAAAGTGAATAAATTATATTTATACTAATAAAGTTTTTTTGAGGTGAAATATTATAGATATAATAGCCTATATTTATATTCTTATATTTATATTATGAAAAAATTAAAATTATTTAGGGGTGATGGTTTTGAATAAGGACATAGGAGCAAAAATAAAGCAACTTAGAACTCAAAAACAAATGACACTGAAAGATATGAGTGAGAAAACAAACTTATCAATTGGATTTTTGTCACAACTTGAAAGAGGATTAACAAGTGTGGCAACAGATTCATTGGGTAAAATAGCAAATGTATTGGATGTAGATTTGACTTACTTTTTTATGAAACCAAAGGAGCATAAGAGACCTGTATTAAGAAGTTATGAAAAAGAAGTTTTTGATGTAGAAAATTCAACATTTATACATTATCATTTATCATCTAATTTAAAAGAAAAAACTATGTTACCAAGATTAATTGAAATTCTTCCAAGTAAAAGTAGTGAAGAAATTTGTTGCTATGTACATAGTGGTGAAGAATTTGTATATGTTTTAGAGGGCACTCTTACAGTGTTTTTGGGTGATGAGCAAATTGAAATGTATCCAGGTGATACAATACACTACAATAGTGAAAAGAACAATCACAATTGGGTTAACTATACTAATAAGATGGTAAGAATTTTAGTGGTAAGTATACCAAATCCATTTGAAAATTCTGATACAGTTAAAGAAGCTTAAAATTTAGTTATTACCTATTTAAGGAGGAGTATTACAGTGAAAAAAATTGGATTTATAGGTGCAGGAAATATGGCCAGTGCTATGATAGGTGGTATAGTAAATTCAAAATTAGTTGAACCTAATATGGTAACAGCATCAGCATATACTCAAGGAACTCTTGATAGAATACATGCAAATTTTGGTATAAATACTACAAAAGATTCAAAAGAGGTTACTAGAACTTCTGATATAGTAATTGTAGCTGTTAAGCCAGACATATATGATGATATTTTAGAAGAGATAAAAGATTTTGTAGATGAGAGTAAAATTATAGTTACAATAGCAGCAGGAAAATCTATAAAAGATATAGAGGCAATTATAGGTGAAAATAAAAAAATAGTTAGAACTATGCCTAATACTCCTGCACTTGTAAATGAGGCTATGTCTTCAATATCTATAAATAAAAATATAAAAGATGAGGACTTAGAAGCAGTGGTAGAAGTATTTAGTTCTTTTGGAAACACTGAAGTCGTACCAGAATATCTTATAGAAGCAGTGATTGGAGCGAGTGGTTCTGCACCAGCCTATGTGTTTTTGTTTATAGAAGCTATTGCAGATGCAGCAGTAATTGCAGGAATGCCAAGACAACAAGCATATAAATTTGCAGCACAAGCAGTTATGGGTTCTGCAAAAATGGTACTTGAAACAGGAAAACATCCTGGTGAACTAAAAGATATGGTATGCTCACCTGGAGGGACTACTATAGAAGCAGTTAAAGTCCTTGAAGAGGAAGGTTTTAGAGCATCTGTTATAAAAGCTATATGTGCATGTATAGAAAAATCTCAAAAAATGAGTGAGTAATAAGAATTTATTGGAAATAAAAAGAATTGCCTTTTATAGAAAATTTCTATGTTAGGCAATTCTTTTTTTACTTAATTTTTAAAATAAGCCTGAAAGCCAATTTTTTATTTTTTCAAAGAAACCAACTGAGTCGTCAGTATTGGATTGATTTTCAGAATTATTAGTTGTGTTATTTTCACCTGATTGAGAGTTACCATTATTTTCACTATTATTTTCTGAATTATTTGTATTGCTATTATCATTAGAGTTAGTATTATCTTGTGGATCTATTTGAACACCATCTGTAGAGTTTATCACAGCATTTGAGCCAAGAGACTCATCATTAGTGTTATTTAAGATTCCTAGATCTTTTTTATCTCCTCCTGAGAATAAACCAGAGAACCAATCTCCTATTCCACTAAACCATCCACCTATAGTATCTAGTATTCCAGAGCCCTTAACACTTTCACCTAATTTTTTTAATTGTTCATTTACATTATTTGATACATTGTCTAATGTATTTTTCATGTTGTTGTAATCATAATCCTGGTCAGCTATTTTTTTCATTACACCTTGAATTTGCTCTTTTTGTTCTGGTGTAATAGTAATATTGTAATTATTTACAACATTATTTATTGTGTTGGCTATTTGATTAGTATCCTTTGTACCATTTTTTACAATTTCTGTTTTTATATCATTCATTACACCAGTTGCTTTTTCTTGACCTATATCATCTCCTAAATCACCTGTAACTACTAACTCTTCAGAAGCAATTTCCTTTTTTGTTTCGTCAAGTTTTTTTCCTGATGCATCTTCAAATGCTTTCATAATTCCTGTCAATGCACCAGTACCACTTACAGGATATGGAGCAGCAGCAATAACATTTGCATTTTCAAGACCAGCTGTTGTAAGTGTTGAAGCAATCATTGAGCTAGTTACCCAAGTTAAATTTGCTGTTTTAACATTAATGCCATTGCCTTTTGTTGTAGGCTCAACATATGAGCAAGAAATAGTAACTTTACCAAGTTGGCTCTCTGTTGCAACACCTTGTAAATATTGTCTTTCTTCTGCATTTGTTACATCTAAAACTAAGACTTGGTCTTTTTTAACTCCAAAATAATTAAGCATTTGTTGCTTTTGAGACTCTGATAAGTTAGCTCCAAGTGTAACAACATTTGTACCATCTGCATAAGCAAGGTTTAAACTTCCAAACACAAGCATAGTAGATATAATAATAGAGCTAATTTGTTTTTTAAACTTCATAATAATCCTCCTAGATTTAACATACATTACATTTTCAATATATATTTTATCAATATATTGAATAAAAATATGTGCTACATTTCTATTATACTAAATATAAACTATTTTTTAAATCAATGCGATTACAAGTTTGTAATAAAAAAGGTAATATAAGGTAAATAATAAAAAAATAATTTTTATAAGAGATTGAAAAAACAATTAATGTAGTATACTATAA
>NZ_JAGWCT010000192.1:0-3180 GCF_020657815.1 Clostridioides sp. ZZV15-6597
ATGACTATAGCGTAGATGTATTACTATGTTATAGTCATTTTTGGATTAAGCTTGATATATCAAGGGGGAAGAATATGAGAACAATTAAAAGAGTTTTAGCATTAGGTTTAACATTAGCTATATTTCTAATGAATGCACCTAATGTAAGTGCATTAACATCAGATACCATTAAAGGTAAGAACATATATGAGACGGCTGGATTAATAGCAGATAAAACGAGCTATGATACAGCCATTGTGGTAAATATGGATAGTTCTATAGCAGATGGTCTTTCAGCAAGTGGTCTTGCTGGTGCTGTAGATGCTCCAATTTTGCTTGCTCAAAAAAGTAACATACCAAATGAAACAAAACAAAGATTAAAAAATGTAAAAAAGATATACATAATAGGTAAAGAGTTGTCAATAAGTAAGTCAGTAGAAACTGAGCTGAAAAATACAGGAGCACAAGTAACTAGATTAGGTGGAGATGATAGAATAAAGACTAGTTATAGTGTTGCCAAAGAAGTAAGTACCATTAAAAAAGTTGATGAAGTTATATTAACTAATGCATATAAAGGAGAAGCTGATACTATAAGTGCTGCACCTGTCTCAGTAAGAGATGTAGCTCCTATAGTACTTACAGATGGAAAAAGTGTTCCTTTTTCAACAAGTAATGTAAAATCATATGCTGTAGGTGGAAGTATTTCTATGAGTACTAGTTTAGTTAACAAGACTAACTCTAAGAGACTTGGTGGTTCAGATAGATATGATACAAATAAAAAAGTTATAAAAGAATTTTATCCAGATTCATCAGAATTTTATTTAAGTGATGGATATGATTTAGTGAATGCTCTTACAGGTTCTACAATTGCTAAAGATAATCCAATTGTACTAGTATCAGAAGATAGTGATAAATCCATACTAGCAGGAGCAGATAAGATTACTAGACTAGGTTCAATAAGCGATAGTGTGTATAATAAATGTGTTTCTGCTGCACAGAATAATGGTGATTCATCTACAAAAGGGGATTCACCTATAAAAGATGAGACAAGTATATTAGGTGAACCAACAGCTAGTTTAGAAGCTTGTCTAAAATGGGCTAAATCTAAAAAAGCAAATGATTTATTTATAGAATTGATACCAATACTATATGATACAGCTGTTCAAGAAGGTGTAAATCCTGTTTTAGCAGTAGCTCAATCAGCAAAAGAAACTGGTTTCTGTAATTTTGGTGGAGTATTAGATGCATCATTTAAGAATCCCTGTGGACTTAAGACTTCTGTTGGTGGTTCTGATACTGACAAAAATGCACACTCAAGATTTGATACTTGGGAAGAGGGAATACTAGCTCAAATTCAACATTTATGTCTATATGCAGGACAAGAGGGCTATCCACTTTCAAATCCAGTAGACCCTAGACATGAAAAATCTTTATTTGGGAAAGCTAAAACAGTTGAAAGTCTTTCTAATAATTGGGCTGGTGGTCAATATGGACAAGACTTAGTTAGAATGATGGGAGAAATTGAGGCGACAAAGTAATTAAATTATTAATTTAAAAGCTATATTTATTGGGTTTCATTTAAATAGCTAATTTAAAATTACAAATAAGGAAAATTTATCATGAAAAAAAGTAATGTTTTTAGTATTATATTTCCTACAATCATAATGTTATTAATGTTTTTAACTTTTGCTACAGATATATTTAATATACCAGATATTCCTGCCAAAGGGATTTTTGTAATAGGTATGGTTTTGATTTTTCCAATTGCTTTTTTAATTCAAGGGATAGTTTGTGTATTGAGTAAAACTAACTTGATTTTATCACTTGTAGTATCTTTAATAACTTATATAATATTAATGTATATATTTTTAAATGATTCAGCATATATCTATGTTTTACTTTATGCAGCCTTTTATATGATTGGATATATAACCACTAAGATTTGTCAAAAAATGCAAATTTTTAAAAGATAAATTAAATAAAATATATTAAACAAAATGTATTAATAAGGAAGTGTCTGAATTGATTTTATAAAATCAATTTAGACACTTCCTTTTTTGTATAAAAATAAGGTATTTCTTTAAAGAGGAAGTATTGTAAATAAAATTTAACTATTATCATTTTCTTTTAACAATTGTATACAATAAACCTGTAGTATAATTAAGATAGATAAAATAAAGGGAGGGATAATATGAATTTAATTGATAATCATATTCATACTAATTTTTCAAGTGATGGAAAGGATTCAATGGAAGATACAATAAAAAAAGCTATAAGTATAGGTGTTAGATATTTGACTTTTACAGACCATTTAGAGCATGATGAAGGTAAGGGATTTTGTATAGATTATAACAAATATGTCCCAGTGTTTAATAAACTAAAAGAAAAGTATAAAAAGGATATAGAGTTATTATTAGGTGTTGAAGTAGGATATAGAAAACATTTAAAAAATGAAATAAAAGATGTAATAAATTCACATCCTTTTGATTTTATATTGTGTTCAACTCATACAATTGATAATGTACCTGTTCCATCGAAAAAATACTTTGAAGGACTTAGCAAAGAAGATGCATATTATAAATATTTTAATAGTATACTTGAAACTAATCATGAATTTAAAGATTATAATATATATGGACATTTAGATTATATATCTAGATATGGGATATATTCAGATAACAGAGTAATATATAATGACTTTAAAGATGTTATTGATGAAGTCTTAAAGTCAATAATTAATAATGGAAGTGGAATAGAGTTAAATACATCTGGTTATAGATATGGATTAAATGCTATACATCCAAATGAAGATATCTTAAAAAGATATAGAGAACTTGGAGGTTTTATAGTTACTGTAGGTTCTGACTCTCATAGAGTAGAAGATATATGTAAAGATTTTGATGTGGCTTATGATATGCTTAAATATCTTGATTTTAAATATGTATCATTATTTAAAGAGAGAGAAACTTATTTTTTAAACATAGAAAAAGTTAAATCTAATAATATAGCATAGGGAGCTAATATAGTATATATAGTCTTTTTAAATAATTTAAAAGTTAGTATAAAAATTAATAGTATGACATTGTATCCTCTAGGAAAATACTAGAGGTTTTTATTTTGCAAAAAATAATAATAAAGATAAGATTTATTTTAATAAAAGTGATTATTGTAGCTTAGAAAACTATTGTTATGATATTTAAC
>NZ_JAGWCT010000193.1:0-2998 GCF_020657815.1 Clostridioides sp. ZZV15-6597
ATAAACCCCCAGTGCCATGATTGATAAAATTAAACTTTGCGTCATTACAGATATAATACCTGACATAAATAAAACACTCCTTTGAAAATATTTTTATAATTTTAATTATTTGCTAATTTTGTATATAAAAAAACCACATAGTATACACAACTATGTGGTAAAAACACGAATAAGCCACATAGTATAATCTATGTGGCTCTTATATAGTTAAATGAAAACTCTATAAACAATATAGCCTACATAGATACAATCCCAAAGTTTTGCTAGTCTTAAGGGGTCTGTATCTATGTTAAAACGTAGGTACAAACCCTAGAAATAGTGGCTATAGTAATAATAATATTTTTTATTGTTTAATAAAGTATTCATAATTATCTCTCCCTTTTAATATTTTAATTAGTCAGAAAATTATATGTATTCTTGACTTGTTATAAATTATAAATTATACAATAATAAAAGTCAACTGCTAAATTTAATTAAGATACTACATAGTGTATACTTGGAATTTTTAAAAGAGAATACATCAATTGAAAAAAACGTTATCCTAAACTTGTAAATTAAATGGAATTTTTGTGAAAAAATATTTAATTAAAGAAAAATATAGAATGGAGGTAAAGCTGTAGCTATTAAAATTTATAAAAAAAAGCTGTCTAAGAAATTTAAATTTCTATTTAGACAGCTTAAATAATGATTAGAAAGTTATATAACTTTCATAATCTGTCGTCAAAATAGACGACTTTATGGAAAATGAATAACTTTATATGCAATAAATTGCTACAATAAGTACAATTTTCAAAGGGTTAGGGTGGATAAGAGTACTTACTATATAAAGTTTTCATATTACCTACTTTTTTGAATTTACTACATTTTACTCTGCAGATTTTGCATTTTTATCTGACTTTATATACTTTATATTATCTGCTGATAGCTTTTGCATGTCAAGTGCTTTTAGTGTATCTTCATTGATTATTATTTCAGTTTCATCTAACATAGTAACAGGTATATCACCAACAGGTTTACCCTCTAACACTTCAATAGCAAGCTCTCCAGCCTTGTAACCTAGTTTTTCATAGTCTATTCCACAACAAGCTAAAGCACCAGATGATACAGAGCCTTCTTCAGAAGCTATTATAGGTATTTTGTTTTCATTAGCTACTTTAGAAACTATAGGCATAGAAGAAACTATTAAATTATCAGTAGGAACATATAAAACATCTATTTTGCCAACTAAACTAGAAATAGCTTGGTTAACTTCACTTGAAGAACTGATTCCTTTTTCAACAACTTCATAATTATTTTTCTTAGCATAATCATGTAGAGAATCAACTTGTATTTTTGAATTAACTTCACTAGTATTGTATATAACGCCTATTTTCTTTGCTTTTGGAGTTAAAGTTTTAACCAATTCTAGTGTTTTATCAATTGAAAGATAATCTGATGTACCTGAAACGTTTCCACCTGGTTTTTCAAGAGATTTAACCAATCCAGCCTCTACAGGGTCTGTAACAGCAGTCATTATTATAGGTACATCTTTAGTAGC
Source organism: Clostridioides sp. ZZV15-6597 (assembly GCF_020657815.1). Taxonomy (NCBI): domain Bacteria; kingdom Bacillati; phylum Bacillota; class Clostridia; order Peptostreptococcales; family Peptostreptococcaceae; genus Clostridioides; species Clostridioides sp. ZZV15-6597. The sequence continues at coordinate 1,538 of NZ_JAGWCT010000193.1, forward strand.
ATTATAAGCTGCTTGAGCTGAAGGTGTAGATATAGCATATATCAAATCTTTTTTATCAGATACAAATTTACTTGCAATACTTTGTGTAGTAGGCATATCATTTTGTGCATTTTGGAAGTCTATTTTTATATTATCTCCATCCTTATAACCTTTATCTTCTAGTGCTTTTATGAATCCCTGTTTTGCCTTATCTAAAGATGGATGTTCTACTAATTGAGTGATTCCTATATTTTTTATTTCTTTATTGTCTGTTTTTTCTTTGTCTTTTGAAGCATCAGAGCCTCCATTTTGAGAACATCCAGTGAGCATTGATACTCCTAGTACTCCTGCTAAAATTAAACTTACCAATCTTTTTTTATTAATCATTTTTATATCCCCCTCAAAAGTTTTATTGTTATATATGTTCATATATTCATATGAATTATTGTAGTATTGCTAAAAATATTATGATATTAAAAATATTTTATAAATAAACCAATTTGTAAGTAAACTAAGATTAAATTATTGTGATAGCTATTTTTTAAACAGCATATTCAAATTTTTCTAAGATTTCTTCTATAGTCAATTTTTCTTTTTCTCTGCCATTTACATCTAAGACAACTTCACCTTTATGAAGCATTATTAATCTATCTCCATATTGAAGAGCATGCTTTAAGTTGTGAGTTACCATAAGAGTAGTTATATTTTTTTCTCTTACAATTTTATCAGTTAATTCAATTACTTCATTTGATGTCTTTGGGTCAAGTGCCGCTGTATGTTCATCTAATAATAGAACCTTAGGGCTTGCTAAACTAGACATAATTAGTGAAAGTGATTGTCTTTGACCTCCTGAAAGATACTGTACTTTGATATCTAGGTATTTTTTTAAATCTAGAGAAATTCCTTCAAGTAAGTGCTCCAAGTCATTTGTTTTATGACGAAGACATCTCTTTAAATTTAGCAATTTCCCCTTATTAAGAGCAAGAGATAAATTTTCTCTAACTGTCATAGAAGGACAAGTTCCTAAACCTGGGTCTTGAAAAACTCTACTTACTATTTGAGTTCTTCTATGTTCAGCTAAATTTGTTATATTAGTATTATCTAAAGTGATTTCACCAGAGGATTCTTTTAATAATCCAGATATTATATTTAATAAAGTAGATTTACCAGTTCCATTACTACCTATGATACTTACAAATTCACCATCTTCTATATTAAGTGATAAATTTTCAAATATAGTGTTGGGTTGACCATATGGATTTGGGAAACTCTTTGAAATATTTTTAATTTGTAACATCTATAACACCTCTTTTTTCAGATTTATTTTTGGTACTAGCTTTGCACTTGTTTTTTTTAGTGAGATATTTAAATTACCAGTAGCTAAGAAAGCTATTATAACTATGGAAGTTATCAGTTTTAAATCAGTTGATAACATACCTAAACTCATTGCAAAGTATATAGTGAATTGGTATATGAAAGAGC
>NZ_JAGWCT010000194.1:0-2977 GCF_020657815.1 Clostridioides sp. ZZV15-6597
TGATAACTTTTTAAAATTATCGAAGTTGATAGCTTCTAATCTATCAAACCTTTTTAACTGGTCAAGTTATTAAGGGTGCAGGGCGGATGCCTTGGCACTAGGAGCCGATGAAGGACGCGATAAGCTGCGATAAGCTTCGGGGAGTTGCACGTAAACTTTGATCCGAAGATTTCCGAATGAGGAAACTCACTTAGAGTAATGTCTAAGTATCATTAAGTGAATACATAGCTTAATGAGGGGAACTCAGGGAACTGAAACATCTAAGTACCTGAAGGAAGAGAAAGAAATTCGATTCCGTAAGTAGCGGCGAGCGAACGCGGAATAGCCCAAACCAATAAAGTTTTCTTTATTGGGGTTGCGGACATATCTTAAACGAAGAGGTATCGTAATTGAAGAGGTTTGGAAAGACCCACCACAGAAGGTAATAGTCCTGTATGTCAAACGAGAAAACTTCAGATATGATCCAGAGTACCACGGGACACGTGAAACCCTGTGGGAAGCAGGAGGGACCACCCTCCAAGGCTAAATACTACCTAGTGACCGATAGCGTATAGTACCGTGAGGGAAAGGTGAAAAGAACCCCGGGAGGGGAGTGAAATAGAACCTGAAACCCTGCACTTACAAGCTGTGGAAGCACATTTCTTGTGTGACCGCGTACTTTTTGTAGAACGGGCCAACGAGTTACGTTAAGTAGCAAGGTTAAGCACTTAAGGTGTGGAGCCGTAGCGAAAGCGAGTTTTAACTGAGCGTTCAGTTACTTGACGTAGACCCGAAACCGGGCGACCTACCCATGAGCAGGATGAAGCGAAAGTAAAATTTCGTGGAGGTCCGAACCCACGAGCGTTGAAAAGCTCGGGGATGACTTGTGGGTAGCGGTGAAATTCCAATCGAGCCCGGAGATAGCTGGTTCTCCCCGAAATAGCTTTAGGGCTAGCCTCAAGGTGAGAGATACGGAGGTAGAGCACTGAATGTCCTAGGGGGTATTGCACCTACCGAAGACTATCAAACTCCGAATGCCGTCATCTTATACTTGGGAGTCAGACTGTGGGTGATAAGATTCATAGTCGAAAGGGCAACAGCCCAGATCGTCAGCTAAGGTCCCTAAATGTAAGTTAAGTGGTAAAGGATGTGGGATTGCACAGACAACCAGGATGTTGGCTTAGAAGCAGCCACTCATTCAAAGAGTGCGTAATAGCTCACTGGTCGAGTGATCCTGCGCCGAAGATTTCCGGGGCTAAAACTTACTACCGAAGCTACGGCATCAGTAATGATGGGTAGGGGAGCTTCCCATACGGGTTGAAGCATGACCGTAAGGACATGTGGACAGTATGGGAGTGAGAATGTTGGCATGAGTAGCGAGATGTGGGTGAGAATCCCACAGGCCGTAAACCCAAGGTTTCCAGGGGAAGGTTCGTCCGCCCTGGGTTAGTCGGGACCTAAGCTGAGGCCGAAAGGCGTAGGTGATGGACAACAGGTTGATATTCCTGTACTACCGATAACCGTTTGAGAGATGGGATGACACAGTAGGATAAGCTAAGCACACTGTTGGTTATGTGTGCCCAAGCATTGAGGCAGTCAGAGTAGGTAAATCCGCTTTGATAATGCTGGGATGTGATGGGGAGCGAAATTTAGTAGCGAAGTAGCTGATTTCACACTGTCAAGAAAAGTCTCTATCGAGGTTAAAGGTACCCGTACCGCAAACCGACACAGGTGGGTGAGGAGAGTATCCTAAGGCCCGCGAGAGAACTGTTGTTAAGGAACTCGGCAAAATGACCCCGTAACTTAGGGATAAGGGGTGCCACCATACGGTGGCCGCAGAGAATAGGCCCAAGCGACTGTTTACCAAAAACATAGGTTTCTGCTAAGTCGCAAGACGATGTATAGGAGCTGACGCCTGCCCGGTGCTGGAAGGTTAAGGGGATCTGTTAGAGCAATCGAAGCAGTGAACTTAAGCCCCAGTAAACGGCGGCCGTAACTATAACGGTCCTAAGGTAGCGAAATTCCTTGTCGGGTAAGTTCCGACCCGCACGAAAGGCGTAACGATTTGGGCACTGTCTCAACAACAGACTCGGTGAAATTGTAATTCCGGTGAAGATGCCGGATACCTGCGACAGGACGGAAAGACCCCATGGAGCTTTACTGTAGCTTGACATTGGGTCTTGGTACTACATGTACAGGATAGGTGGGAGGCTTTGAAACCAGGACGCCAGTTTTGGCGGAGCCATCCTTGGGATACCACCCTTGTAGTACTGGGACTCTAACCATAGGCCATGAATCTGGTCTTGGGACACTGTCAGGTGGGCAGTTTGACTGGGGCGGTCGCCTCCCAAAAGGTAACGGAGGCGCTCAAAGGTTCTCTCAGTACGGTCGGAAATCGTACGTAGAGTGTAAAGGCAAAAGAGAGCTTGATTGCAAGACATACAGGTCGAGCAAGGATGAAAATCGGACTTAGTGATCCGGTGGTTCTGCGTGGAAGGGCCATCGCTCAACGGATAAAAGCTACCCTGGGGATAACAGGCTTATCTCCCCCAAGAGTCCACATCGACGGGGAGGTTTGGCACCTCGATGTCGGCTCATCACATCCTGGGGCTGTAGTAGGTCCCAAGGGTTGGGCTGTTCGCCCATTAAAGTGGTACGCGAGCTGGGTTCAGAACGTCGTGAGACAGTTCGGTCCCTATCCGTCGCAGGCGTAGGAAATTTGAGGAGACCTGTCCTTAGTACGAGAGGACCGGGATGGACGTACCTCTGGTGTACCAGTTGTTCTGCCAAGGGCATGGCTGGGTAGCTATGTACGGAATGGATAAGCGCTGAAAGCATCTAAGCGCGAAGCCAACTTCAAGATAAGATTTCCCACCGCAAGGGTAAGACCCCAGAAAGACTATCTGGTTGATAGGTCGAAGGTGTAAGTGCAGCAATGTATTTAGCTTATCGATACTAATAGGTCGAGGACTTGACCAATATTTATTTGATGTTCATT
>NZ_JAGWCT010000195.1:0-2931 GCF_020657815.1 Clostridioides sp. ZZV15-6597
AAGAATAAATATATTATTGTAACAGTTAGCCAAACACATATTATAAAAAAAGATATACTTATTTTTGAAGTGAAATTATTGTTAAAGCTATTAAAATCATTAATAATATTGTATTTTTGAATCATTTCTGTATATAAATCTATAGAATAATTAAATATAAAAAATAACATTCTAAAAATAATAATTAGCCAAATATAATAATTAAATTTTTTGCTAAATTTTTTTAAATAAAATCTTTTTAAAAATATTAAAATACATATACCAAAACTACTTACAATAGTAGTTTTTAATATAGTATTAATTAAATAGTTAAATATATAACTATTCATCATCTTTTGTTTTATTAAAATCTTCATTAAAGGACTCTAGTATTTCTTCAGATAATATATTATCTGCATACAGAGAAGCCATTAAGCTTTCTTTAGAATCATTATGTATTATGCCAAAAAAGTTTCTTGTTTCAAAATTTTTGTATTCTTCTTCCCCAACAATAATTGTATAGTGTGTGAATCTTCCTAGCTTTTCAGCACTTAAAAATTCTTTCTTAATTAGTCTTGCTAAAAGTGTTAAAGTTGTTGTTTGTTTCCAATTAAATTGTTCATCCATAGCAATTATTACTTCTTTAGATGAAACTGTTTTGTTCATTTTCCAAATAAATTTCATAACCTTTAATTCTGCTTCAGGTATCTTTTTAATCATAATACTTTCCCCCTTAAATACAATTTTACGTTTATAGTTTAATACTACAAAAAGATATAAAAAGAGTCAAACAAAATTTATATAAACAAAAAAATAGTGCCTAAGCTTTATAAACACTATTTCCTAAATGTATGTATTTTTTAATTATCAATTGGTACTTCTATTAAATCAGAATCCTTTGGAGTTTTACCTAATACTCTGCATGTTTCTTCGTATTTTTTTCTATATTCTTCAGGAGCAGTTGCATAAGTATAATCTACAGTTTTAGAAAATGAATATCCAGTATTCTCGGTATCTTCTTCTGTATTTTCAGTTGGAATATTTTCTAATATAGGAATAGGAATCTGAGCATTAATTTCTAAAAAAGATGTACATGAAGTTATAAATACCAATATTCCTATTAATATTCCATTTTTACCTTTCTTTTTTATTATGTTTTCAAGCCTTGTTTCTAAATTAGATTTATTAAATTCTGTTGTTAGTAGTCCTGCTTTATTCAAACGAGAAAGCTCTACAGCATGTAATAAAGCTAAACCATAGTTTTTCTTTTCTCGTAATGTACAATTGTTTAGCACACTCTCATCACAACAAAGTTCACAATCTTCATTTATTTTCTTACTCATAATATAGACAAGTGGATTAAACCAAAACAAGCTTTTTGCAAATAATACTAGAAATTTTATTAATATATCTTTATTTTTAAAATGAGTTAATTCATGTTTTAATATCCAGTATATTTTATCTTCTTGATATGGAAAATCTAATAACAATATGTAAGGATTAAATAAACCCATACATGCTGGACTATCTAACTCTTCAGTGTACTTTAGAGGTACATTCTTCTTTATGTTTAACTCAAGCAATAAGTTTTTGTATGTATGATTTATATGTACATCTTCTACATCAAAAGATGTATCAATGATTAGGTTATTAAATTTTAAATATTTAGATAAAGTATAAAATAATGACGTTATAGCTCCAATTATCCAAATTAATAATATCCAAAACGAAACATCTAGAGTTGGATTAATTTTATTATTTAGATTAGTAAAATTATCAATAAAAATATAATTTTTTGATACATCTTTAGTAAAGTCTATAGAATAACTTAAGAAGAAAAACAACATTCTAAGTATAATAATTAACCAAATGTAATAGTTAAACTTTTTACTAAATATTTTAAATAAACATGTTTTTAATAATAGCAATAAACAGATAGAAATACTGCTTATAATTGTTGTTTTTAATAGACAATCAAATAAATAGCTCATACAATTACTATATCCCCCTAAAAAACGATTTCTGTTGTTTCATTTTAAATTTTATATATTTTAAAATAAATATGCAATAATATGGAAATAATTACCTGTAGATATTTGTAAAAAATAGCTATACTATTTAAGATAATATCTCAAGGAGCATAGGTGATGGGACTCAGAAAAATAGAAGAAAAATATAAACAAATGTTAATGGGCATAAAACAAATAATTAAAAAACATGATGATAAATTTATACATTCAATTTCTACATCACATAAAAATGAACACTTAACTGAAGAAAAACTTAATGAATTAGAAAATTGGGTAAGAAGCTGGAAAGATGAGGAGTAATGTATAAATTTATCTTAAAAAAGAGTTATCAGGTTTAAATAACTCTTTTCTACTTATCATTCTAATTTTCATTTAAATTTTTTATTAAAGCAGATAAAACATCTGAAACAATCTTTAATCCTTTTGCATCTAAATTTTCTAGGCCTTCTATTATATCATTTTGTAAATGAGGTTTTGCATATCTAACAGAATCTTTAAGAATTATATCAGATGTTGTATCTAATTCATTTACTATTTTAATAAAAGTTTCTAGACTAGGTATTTTCTTACCTCGTTCAATGTTACTTAGATGATTATATCCTATGTCAGTTTTCTCTGCTAATTCTTCTATTGTGATTCCTAGTTCTTTTCTACGCTCTCTGATTCTTTCTCCTAAATAACTTAAATTCAAATTTATAATCTCCTATTTTCTATATAATTCTTACTAATTAGTATATATTTTAAAGATTCCCTTTTTAACAACCTAATAGGGTTAAAAGTGTCTAATAGAATGTATTTATAAAAATATTCTATGTTTATCAAATGAAATTATGTAAATACATTAAAAAAAGGGGCTGTCGCAGGAGCAAATTAAATTTGTTCTGTGAGAGCTCTTTTTTACTTACCTTAATAGGTATATTTT
>NZ_JAGWCT010000196.1:0-2902 GCF_020657815.1 Clostridioides sp. ZZV15-6597
ATTTTGAAGTGGAGGTGAGTATTATTTTAGTGAAAGATATAAAACAAGATATAGAAAACATGCCTAGAAAAATTTTAGATATATCTTTGATAGAAGAAAATAAAAGCGATTTGACTTTTTTTAACATAGAAGAAGAAGATGGTGATGAGACACTAAAAGCATTAAAGCAAAGTTATGTGACTACCAATTATAAAGAAGAGACTCTTTTAAATTTACAAGGAGCTTTGAAGTCAAAGTCAGACACAACATCAAAGGAGTTAAAATTAGAATCATATAAGAGATACAATAATGCATTGGATTTAGCATATAAAGACTATATAACTAGTGCTATCAATATGGTAAATAAAGCTTTAGAAATAAATCCTAAAGATATTGATATATTAAATCTTAGAGGGCTTCTAAAGTTATTAAAATGCGACTTTGCTAAAGCATTTGAGAGTTTTTATACTGCTCTATGTTATGAAAATAATCATATATCAAGAAAATATGTTAATTTAATTTCATCTGAAGATTTCAAAACATTTTTAGGCAGATACAATCATTCTATAAGGTTTATAAATGAAGAAATGAATTATGAGTCAATACATATTTTGGAGAATATAGTAGAGGAAGAACCACAACTAATAGAACCATATGTAATCTTATCTTTATTGTATGATAAGCTAGGTAATGTAAAAAAGAGAGAAGGATATTTGGACAGACTCAAAGAGATAGATAAAGATAATCCAGTATTTGAAAAAGAAGAAGAAAAACAAGAAGATACAAGTAAAAAAGAAGAAGAAAAACGAGTTAAAAAGAAGAAGAAAAATAGCTTACCATATATTGTACTTGCTTGTATTGTAATTGCAATGGGTGTATATTTTATTCAAAGTAAAAAGAGAATAGAAACCTTGAATAATCAAATAAGTAAGAAAGATGAGAAGTTAACTGAAACTGATAAAAAACTGGGTGAAACAAATAAAGAATTAGAAAAAACAAATAAAGAGTTAGATGAAGCTAAAAATAAAGAACCAGAAAAAGAAATAACTGTAGCTAATGAGGAAGATTTATACTATGAGGCTTTGGATTTAAAGAAAAATAAAGAATATGAAAAAGCGATAGATAGTTTCAAAAGTATAGTTTCCTCAGGGAAAACTAAAAAATATATTTCTGAATCAATATATCAATTAGCAATAACAAATAAAGCATTGGGAAATAAGGATGAAGCCATAAAGTATTATAAGAAGTATATAAATACTTATACTAAAAATGACCAATACTATGATGATTCATACTATGAGTTAGGCATGCTTTATTATGATAATGGAGATTTAGAAAATGCAAAAAAAACTTTTTATAGTTTAAGAAGTGAAGTTCCAGATAGTATGTATAACAATTCAAAAATAAAAGAAATTTTAAGCAAAAAATAGATTTATATAATTAAGTTTTTTGAAACAACCAAGTATGTATTTTATTAAATTAAAATAAAAATAAATTTAAAGAGAGATTGTATTAAATCATAACTTTCTGTTTGAAGAAAGATATTTGCTTGTTGATAAAACTACAAATATATGGTTTGAAACAATCTCTTTAGTTTTTGGAGGTGGAAAATGAAAGTTTTCAATCAATTAGTAATAATTTTATGTATATGGGTAATAGGAGAGTATATAAGCTCATTTATACAAGGTGCTATACTTATTCCTGGGAGTATAGTTGGCATGCTATTATTATTCCTATTGCTACAATTTAAAGTGTTGGATTTAAGTAGTATAGAAAATATAAGTGGATTTTTCCTTGATAATATGGCTGTATTTTTTATACCAGCAGGAGTATCACTTATAAAATCATTAGACCTAATAAAAGAAAATGTATTAGTACTTTTGCTAGTTATATGTCTAAGTACACTAGTGGTAATGTATACCACTGGAATTATAGTGGAAAAAATGATAAAAAAGAAGGAAGAAGGGCAAAAGAATGTATAATGTATTACAAACGCCAGTATTTGGCATAATAGTAACAATCGTGTTTTTTAATTTAGGGAGATACATTCAGAGAAAAACAAATAATCCTATATACAACCCTATGTTAATTGCTATTGTAGGAATCATATTATTTCTAAGCATAACAAAAATTCCTTATGAAAACTACAAGATAGGAGCAGATAGCATAAATTTCTTTTTAGGACCTGTTACAGTAGTGCTTGCAGTTCCACTTTATAAACAGTTTGAATTATTTAAAAAGCATATGCTTGAGATTGTTATAGGAATAGGTTGTGGTATAATAATTTCCTTTGTATCTGTATTAATAATTGGTAAAATAGCTAATTCAGATGTAAGTATAATAAATTCACTTATTCCAAAATCTATAACAACACCAATGGGAATATCTTTAGCAAATTCTTTAAATGGTGTAGAGTCAATAACAGTAGTAGCTATAATTTTTACAGGTATCTTTGGGGGGATGGTTGCTTCTACTGTATTTAAACTTGGAAATATAAATCATCCAATTGCTAAAGGAATTGCACTTGGTACATCGGCACATGCTTTGGGAACAACTAAAGCTTTTGAACTTGGAGAAGTGGAAGGAGCGATGAGTGGAGTTTCTATTGGGGTTTCTGGTACAATTACAGTAATATTAATCCCGATTATAATGAATTTTATATAAAAATATAAAATAACAATAGGTATCTTGAATTCTTAAAACAAAAATAAAATAAAAAAATTTTAAAATAAAAACTAAATTAAAAAAATGCAAATAATGAAATAAAAAAATCATGTGCTGAAATTATAAAAACAAAAATTTCATTTAAAAATTAATTATGAATAAAGAATTATATGGTTAAGTTTACTAAAATACTATAAAAATAAATATTTAAGAAAAAATACTATAAATTTACTATATTTCAAGTTACATAATATATAGT
>NZ_JAGWCT010000197.1:0-2895 GCF_020657815.1 Clostridioides sp. ZZV15-6597
TCTTTACAGAAATAAGAAATTTTATAAACAAGGTTCATAATATTCAATATGATGATTTTTTAGATACTTTTGGAATGGAAAGATTTATCGAAATGAAAAAACATAAAAATGATTTTCATGAGCAACTTTCAAATAAAGTATATGAAGCTTTAGAACAAGAAAATTTCTTTAATAATGATAAATTAGTATGTAATATCATAATCAAAATGTTTTTTTCATACTCAACATATCTTCATATAGAATTTGAAGATTTAAAGCCGTATATTGAAAAATTAATACATTAAGGTGGTGTTTACCTTGAATTCTAATACTAGTGTTCAAAGCAAAGATAATAATCCAAAGTTATTTTTAGTACTCACTCTTTATCTTCTAGGTATATTTATGGGAGCTATTGATACTGGAATAGTATCACCAGCAAGAACAATTATACAAAATAGCCTAGGTGTAAATGAAAAAACAGGAATTTGGATGATTACTATATATACACTAACATATGCGTCTGTAATCCCTATCTCTGGTAAATTAGCAGATAAAATAGGAAGAAAATATGTATATTTAGTTAGTATATTTCTATTTGGTAGTGGCTCATTAATCTGTGGATTATCATCATTATTTTCCAACTTTTATATTTTACTAATTGGCCGTGTTATACAAGCTATTGGTGGAGGCGGAATTATGCCAATTGCTACAGCAGAATTTGGAACCACTTTCCCAGAAAACAAAAGAGGCATGGCTTTAGGTTTAGTTGGAGCAACCTATGGTATTGCAAATATTTTAGGCTCAAGTATAGGTAGTACAATACTAAGTATATTTGGAACTCAAAATTGGAAATGGTTGTTTTTTGTTAATCTTCCAATATGCTTGGTTATAATTATTGGAGGAATACTATTTATTAAAAATAATAAGTCTCCATCTACAGAGAAAATAGATAAATTAGGAACATTAATGTTGATATGTATAATAGTATCTTTGTTATATGGTCTTATGAATATAGACTTTTTTAATTTTAAAAATTCTATACAAGATACATCAGTTTATCCTTATTTATTGACATTTATAATACTTATACCTATTTTTATATTTGTTGAAAATAAAGCTAAAGACCCTATTTTGAATTTCGAATATTTTTTAAATCCAAGAATACTAATAGTACTCATTCTATCTTTAATTGTTGGCATTGGAATGATGGGTATGGTATTTGTTCCACAATATGCTGAAAATGCATTAAAAATAAATGCTGGTTCTGGTGGATATTTTGTTGCCATATTAGGATTGTTTGCAGGTATCGCTGCCCCTCTGAGTGGAAGACTTATCGATAAATTTGGTGCAAAAAAGATACTATTACTTGGATTTTCAGTATCTATGATAGGCTCTCTTTATCTAATTTTAATTGCACTAAAAACCAATACAGTATTTAGTGTATGTGTAAGTCTAATATTTATGGGATTAGGAATGGGATTTACTATGGGAACACCTTTAAATTACATGATGCTTTCAAATACAAAAATAGAAGAATCTAATTCTGCACTTGCAACACTATCTCTAATACGCTCAATTGGAACTTCAATTTCGCCTGCAATAATGATTGGATTTATAGCACATGCGGGATTATCTGTACAGGATAATATTATGGATATAGTTGGTAAGCCATCAACACCTAAAATAGTTCAACTTGAAGAACTTGAAACTATGATAGATGATTTAAAGTCAGACCCAGAAATGGCTAAGAATTTAAAAAATATTTCTATACCAAATATGAACGATTCATCAAGTATTAATATGGATATGACAGATGGCAAACTACCAAAATACTTACTAGACAAAGTTCAATCAGCAGATACAACCAATATTACCAACATCACAAAAGAAATATCAACAACAATGTTTGATGAAAAAGTTCCTTCTGTAATTACAAAAATAGAATCAAATGTTCAAAAAGGAATAGATGGTACTCAAAGTGGAATAAATGGTATTGAGGAAGGCGAAAACAAACTAAACAGTGGCATCAAAGGAATTCAAACTGGTATTGACAATATGGTAAAAGCTAGAACTGGTATTAATCAAGGAATAGCTGGAATAAAAAAAGGTATCGCTGGAACTGATAAAGGCATAAAAGGTATGGAACAAGGTATAAAAAAACAAGATAAAGCTATAAATGAAATGACACTTGCTTATAATAAAATACCTACAATACCACAAGGTACTACTCCTCCTGATAACGAAAATTCATCAAATAATCAAGAACAAAATAACACTAGTAATTCTGACTCAAACAGTAATAAAAATGATTCTACAGAAAATAAAAATAATAATTCTAGTGAGAATAAACCAAATTTAAATGAAAAAAAAGAAGCTCTAAATGCTCAAATACAACAACTTAAAAAAGCAAGAGCTGAGTTAAATACCAAATTACAAAAAACTAAGTCTCAAAGAAAACAATTACGTAAAAAACTTAAAAACATGGAATCTCAAAAGAAAGAACTTCAGACAAAATTAAATGATTCCATGAATAAAAAACAAGACATGGAAAAAGGTTTTGACACAATGGAGCAACAAAAAAAATCGCTTCAATTAGTTCTAGCAAAGACACAGGAAGTAAAAGATGAAATACCAAAAGCTTTTAATAAGTCAAAACTCGATTATATAAATTCTATAGAAAACAATAAAATAAAAATAGAAAATACACTACAATCTACTCTAAATTTAGGATTTAGACAGATGTATATAACAGTTTTTTGTGTAAATTTACTTGCATTCATAATATTGTTATTCTATAAAGAAAACAAAACTAGATAAACAAGTCCAATAGTATTATATTGTAAGCCTATATTATATTTTAAACATTTGAAATTCTTTATCTTTAACTAATATAAACTACAATATAATACTATTCTC
>NZ_JAGWCT010000198.1:0-2646 GCF_020657815.1 Clostridioides sp. ZZV15-6597
ATGTGTATGTGTATTATATAATAGAAATGAATGCTAAAAATTTTGATAAATAATTACAAAATTATTATAAGCAAATACTGCAAATAGAAAGTCTACAAACAGAGTAATAAAAGCTAAAACTACATGGATTTGAGGGAGAAAATATGAAAAGTTATACAAAGACTAAATGGAGTGTTTGGGGCATAATTACATTTTCATTTATTTTAGTCTTATTTTTAAGGATGTCAACTGCTGTTGTCTCAGATAATTTAGCAAAAGAGTTAGGCTTTAATTCTATACAAATATCAAATATAGCATCATTTTGCCTTTACTCATATGCACTTATGCAAATACCAGCAGGTATATTAATTGATAAATATGGAGCAAGAAAGATTAGTAGTATTGGAATAATAACAGCGAGTGTAGGTTCTATATTATTTGGATTAATACAAAATATAGAATTAGCATATATTTCTCGTATAATTGTAGGAGCAGGAACCTCAGTAATACTACTTTGTATCTTAAAAATTCAAGGTAGATGGTTTGATAAATCAGAGTTTGCTTCTGCAACAGCTAAGTTCTCATTTGTTGGAAATGTGGGAGGAGTTCTTGCTACTTTTCCGCTAGTATTTTTATCTGAATTTATTGGTTGGAGAAATTCATTTTTATTAATAGGTATAATAGGTATTTTAATTGGATGTTGTATGTATATTATTGTTAGAGATACACCAAGAGAATATGGATTTAATGTAAATGTTGATATTTATGAAGAATCAGAAAAAATTAGTATTATTGAAGGGGTTAAGTCTGTTATAGTCAATAAGTCAACATGGTATAATTCAATAATAATGTTTTCTTTTGTAGGTTTAACAAGTGCATTTACAAGTCTTTGGGGAGTAAGATACATAATGGACGTTTATGGAGTTAGCAAGAGTTTTTCTGCATTTATAGTATCATTTTTTACATATGGATTTATATTTGGTTCAATAATTATGGATTTTGTGTTTGCAAAAATAAAGTCTAGCAAGTTTAACATAATAAAGTATGGTGCAATGATAGACTTATTTATATGGATAATAATTGTAATTGTTTTCAAAGTAAAACCACCAATAATGTTTTTACCAGTAGCATTTTTTATAATGGGGTGTATAGTCATGTCACATTTACAAGTATTTAATGATGCTAAATATAAGAATAAAGAGATTTATTCTGGATTAGCAACTAGTGTTATTAATACTTTTGAATTTATAGGAAGCGGTATTATTAATTTAATCATAGCTATATCTTTACAAATAAATTTCTACAATACAGTTGATGGATACAAAAGAGGATTTATTGTATTTATAGTATTAAGTATTATAACTATAATAGCATCTCATATTGGTGTAAAAAATGATGATTTTAAAACTAAGTAGCATTTTCGGAGTGACTTAGCATAAAGTTCTGTAAATAATAGAGGGTTTGGATTTAGAAAAAAGAGCTAACTGGAATATAAATCTTGTTTACTATGATTAAATGATATTGTATCATATTAAATAGAAAAATAAGAACTTTAAACTATAATATTGGTTCTAAAATATAAAGTAAGGAGTTTTTTCTATGGATACAACAAAAATAGATGATATAAGTAAGTTAGATTTAAATAATCTAGATATTAATAAAATGGACATGGGCGGTTTGATGGAAAGCCTTTTGGAATGGGCAACTACAAGTGGAGTAAAACTTATAATAGGTCTACTTATACTTTCCATTGGATTTAAAATAATAAAAAAAATTGTAAACCATGTCATGACAGTTCTTGGTAAAAGAGATGTTGATTTAACGTTAAGAAAGTTTTTGAAATCTCTTCTTTTAAGTGTACTTAAAGTTGCTGTTATAATAGTTGTTCTTGAATACTGGGGTATGAGTTTATCTAGTTTTGCTGCTGTAATAGCTTCAGCAGGGGTAGCGATAGGTTTGGCACTGCAAGGTAGTTTATCAAATTTTGCTGGAGGATTTATTATACTTCTGATTAGACCATTTAAAGTAGGAGATTACATAGAAGCAGCAGGTCATGGAGGAACAGTTGAGCAAATAGGTCTTTTTTATACACAATTAGCTACTCCAGATAATAAACAGATACTTATACCAAATGGTTCTGTATCAAATGATAGTTTGATAAATTATTCTGCAAAAAATACTAGAAGGGTTGATTTAGTTTTTAGTGTAGGATATGAAGATGATATATTACATGTTAGAAGAGTCTTAAAAGAAATTGTAAACAAACATAAATTAATAATAAATGAACCAGAACCATTTATAGGAATAGTTGAACATGGAGATAATGCAATTAAATTTGCAATTAGGGTTTGGTGTAAGACAGAAGACTATTGGACAATTTACCTGGATTTATTAGAAGAGGTTAAAGTTAGATTTGATGAAGAAGGAATTACAATACCATATCCTAAAATGGATTTAACAGTCAGAGAACTAAATAAAATTTAAGTTTTTAATTATAGAAAAGGGATGTTTTAAATAGCATCCTTTTCAGTTGTATTTACTTTATGTAGATTTTTTATATTTATGTTTAATTAATAATGATTTTTACTATCTTATAGATTTAAATTTTAAAATTCTGGTATAATAAATTATATTATGGTTTCTAATACACATCTCCAACCCCACAAA
>NZ_JAGWCT010000199.1:0-2781 GCF_020657815.1 Clostridioides sp. ZZV15-6597
GTTATATATTCATATACAACTGTTTTTGTTATTAAATAAAAATTTATAAACTTGTCTACAAAGTGTTATACTTTATAGGCAAATTTTTACATTACAACATAATAATTTGTTACAATGTAATTATTAGTTGTATAAAAATTCTAAAAATATTATTGGGAGGTATTGTTTATGAAGGTAATTTCTTTAATTGAAAATATTTCTGGCTCCAAAAACTTAAAATCTGAACATGGTTTATCTTTGTTCTTAGAAATTAATGATAAAAGATATATATTAGATACAGGAAAAAGTGGAGATTTTATAGAAAATGCTAAAAATTTAAATATTGATTTATTAAATTTAGATGCACTTGTAATATCTCATAATCATTCAGACCATATTGGTGGTATAGATAAATTTTTTGAAATTAATAAAGATATTAATGTTTATATAAAATCGCAAGCTAAATTATATGAATATTTCTACCATAACGAAAATCAGCAAGAAAACTACTATATAGGAAATAGAAAAGGCTTGTTTGAAGATTTTAATAAAAACTTCATTTGGATAGATGATTTTTACAAACTTAGTGAAAATCTTTATATCTGCTCTGATAAAAACAATAATAAAGATTTCTTTTGTAGAGACAAAAATCTGTTAAAATTTAAAAACAATATGTTCATTGAAGATGATTTTAAGCATGAATTATTCTTAGTATATGTGGATGGAGACTATGTATCAATAATAAGTAGTTGTAGTCATAGTGGAATTGTAAATATCGCTCATACGGTTAAAAAATACTTTCCAGATAAATCAATTAAGTTTATTATTGGAGGATTTCATATGGATAATTTATCAAAACAAGGTGGACTTAACTGTTCTACAGAATACATAGATGATGTCATAAAGGAACTTAACACAATTGGTTTTCAGAAAATATATACATTCCATTGTACAGGACTAGTTGCATTTGATTACATGAAAGAATTACTTGGAGACAAAATAGAATATTTTAAGACAGGTGACTTTTTAGAAGTGTAATTTTATAAACTAAAAATAAAAAAATAAAATCCCAATATATCTATAGATAGATTGGAATTTTATTTTTCATATAATCATAAAGTATTTATAAACTAGTTAGACTCATTTTTTGTTCTCTTAGTCATATAAGCATACACTGGTAATCCTATAGCTGTTATTATAAGACCTCCAACAGATATCATAGTAGTTTTCATACCTGCAAAGCATAATTGATTAACTACGACAAATATACCACTCACTATAGCTATTATTGGAACAATTGGATATAGTGGTACTTTGTATTCTCTTGGTATATCTGGATGAGTTTTTCTAAGCTTCATTACCCCTATAAATGTCAATACATAGAATATCCAAGTAGCAAATACTGCTAAATCAGTTAATAAATTAAATTGACCTGATAAAGCATAAATAGCTGCAAGAACAGATACTAATACTATAGAATTTGCTGGAACTTGAGCAGAATTTAATTTAGAAAACACCTTATATTTAGGCAAAGTTTTATCTGTTGCCAAAGTATAGGCCACTCTTGAACCAGTTAATAAGAATCCATTTAATGCTCCAAATACTGAAATTAATATACCTACAGATATTATTTTTCCACCTATTGAACCAAATATAACCTCAGCAACTGCTGATGCTGGTGAAGCGTAAGTAGCTAGTTCACTAGCTGGTAATACCCAAAGATATGCCAAGTTTATTACAAAGTAAACAGCCATAACTACTGATAATCCACCTATTATAGCTTTTGGAAGGTCTTTTCCTGGATTTTTCATTTCTCCAGCCAAAGTACCAACATTCATCCATCCATCAAATGCAAATAATATAGCAATTAAAACTTGACCTATTACACTACCTAGACTTAGTCCTTCACCAACCATAGGACTAAGTATTGGATTATCTCCACCACCTTTAATAAATCCAACAATCATTATTAATATAAGTGGTATTAATTTACATATCGTAGAAATCGTTTGTATAGCTCCCCCAGTTTTTGAACCCAACATATTCAACCCTGCAACTATCACTATAATCCCAATTGCTATTGGAAGTAATAATGATGAATTACCAATTAAAGCTGATGCTTGCTCTCCAAATATGACACCTAATGCTGCCATCATCCCAGGATAAAATAATACAATTTGCATCCATCCAGTTAAAAATCCTAATTTATCTCCATAAATCTCTTTTATATATACCATCATTCCACCAGTTTTTGGTATTGCAACTGATACCTCTGCAGCTGTAAGCCCAGCTGTTATAGTTATGATTCCTGCTATTAACCATGCCAATATACCAAGTCCTGGAGCTCCTCCAGTTAATGTATAAACTGCTTGTGGTTTAAAAAATACACCTGCTCCTATTACTGAACCTACAACAGTTGATAACGCTGCAGATACACCAAGAGTCTTTTTTAGCTCACTATTTCCCATTTTTTTCCTCCTACTTCATCTTATTTAATTTTAATTTCATAGTTATATAAGCATCTATTATGCCAATATTATAGAAAAATAGTTTTTATTATTTATTAAAATAAAATAACATATGCTAAGCTTTTGTAAATTTTAATTTTAACTAAAATTAAAATTTTTAAAAAAAATTATAAAAATTAAAAATCCAAATACGATGATACTTTCTTCATAACAGTTAAATTGTTTTACATTTAAATATCCATTTGCCTCTTAGAATAGCTTACATCCATAAGGCAAAATTAATTTAAATCTTTTGCAATAAAATTTCACTGTTTTTCAAAACATTTTATTATAT
>NZ_JAGWCT010000200.1:0-2753 GCF_020657815.1 Clostridioides sp. ZZV15-6597
CTTTAGTAAAGAGTAGCTGTTTTTTATTTTTAAATTCTTTTTTTCTGTACTGTAAATCCTCTTTTTAATATTAATTGTTTGCATAGTTTTTTTATAGATTTTATTAATATCTCAGGGAATTGACTATCAATAGAGTAAACTAGTAAAGTTGATTTGTCTTCATCAAAATCAACTGGGATACTTATATTAATTGATTTTTCAACTAGCTTTTTGTTTTCTACATGATAACGTAAACTTACTAGATATGTAAAACTATCATACTTATAAAAAAGCGTATCTCCAGAATCTAGAATTTCAGATATAGTCATGTTGTTTGCAAGAGCATAATCTTCTAATAATACCATTCTTTTTCCAAGTTTTAAATATGGAGAAACTAGTTTAAATTCATCATCTAAAGCAATTATTGATTTTATAGATATGTGATTTTTATTTTTTAATTTGTTTAAAGAACTTTCTACATAAGGGTTATCATTAACACTTATACATTTTATATCTGAAAAAATATTAGTTAACATTTAATCACCATTTTCAACTCCATCCTTTTATAATATCTTTAAAGTTTAATTTAGTTACTTCTTTTAATAGAGAGTGAGTAATTGGGAAAACCTCTTGAATAGAAATATCATTTTTAATAGCAACTCCTATTCTATATTCATTTATATTATAAAACATAAAGGAATTTTTTTTATTAACATAATTTGCATCATCTTCAAGACTTTGAGATATCATTCCAATAAAACTCATCATTATAGGTTTTACATAATACTCATAATAATTTGATTTATGTGGGTTTTTAATTTTATCTTTAAAATTTTTATTTCTTATTTTAAATGATTTAGATAATTTACCATCAAGTAAACTATCATCAAATGTACCTGATAATATTTGGTCTAAATACAATTCTTCTAAATCTATATCTAAATCTTTAAAAAATAAACCTTCTTTTAGATTTTCAATCATAAATTCACATTCAGTAGGATTGCCTTTTTTTATACTTGATAAATAAGCTATATGAGCTAAGTTCTTCTTCTCATAATAATAGCCTTTATACCCTGTAGGGATAGTAAAATCTAATACATACTTACTAAATAGATTAGGTAGTTTGTTATAATTAGATTTATTTTTTTTTGAAATACTTTTTGATTTATGTATACTTCTTATTGTCTCTAAATGTTCTATTATAGTTTCGGATGCAATATAATATATCACTGGCATTAAAGCATCATCAAATAAATTATTTCTATTTTCTATTATATTTCTGATTATTATAAGTCGCTCAATTGAATAATCAAGTTCAAAGGTTAAATTATTGTTTAAAAATAATAAATATTCTTCACCTAAAAATTTTCTTAAAATTGACTTAGCTTCTGTTATATCATATATATCATCTTGGAAAACTCTTGTTTTATCAATTATAGAATTATACTCATCTAAAATATCAAAATTTTTGATTTTATTCTCATCTAGAAAAAATCCGTTTTTTCTTAAGTAGTTATCTATTTTTAAAAAATTGTCTATATACGTATTAACCATAATCAATCCTCAAGTGAAATAATTTGTAATATATTCCACATTATGTTATTAATACTTAATAATTTTAATAACATATCCTTTCTATTTATAATTTTACTTCACATAATATTTAATTAATTCTTAATTTGAAATTTTGCTTTCAAGCGACTTACTTAAGTATGTGTAATTTTCATTTATTGTTGAGCTATAGTGTTGTATAGCTAGATTATAAGTTTTATCTATATAGGTTTCTAAATAGGTTAAATTAAAATTAAATATATAGTTCTTGTTTATCCAATGATTTAAAATAAGTTTTATTTCTTTGTTGAAATTAGAACTATATTTTAGACCTAATATATTGTAACTGTATTTTTTATATTGATAAGGTATAACATAAATATATATAGATTCTCCATCTTGTTTTATTAGTTTAAATCCATTATAAAATTTATCTACTTTTTTTGAAGTTAATATTAAAGCACATATATTTATTTTATATACATATTTTTTAGGAATTATATATATGTAAGATTTTTCTTCATTTTCTTTTTCAATACAACCTATATAATTAAATTTACTGTTTTTAAAATTATTTAGCTTTGTTTCATTAACTATTCCAATAAAAATTTTACTTGCAATTAAAGCACAATGTTTACTTATATTTTTATTGGTAGTTAATTTTTTTTGGTCACTTAAGTCTAATAATTCAGCTTTTGAATTATTTAATAAAGAAAAATATTTTTTTTCAATTCCCATAACAAATATTATTGGATTTGATGGGATGCCTTCAATTAAATTAGGTAAGGGCGGTATTGTTATAGAATCTAATGGTATATTCAAATGACCATTTCTCCTATCATTTATTAATGCTTTAAATTCTCCAAAAAATAATAAATCTGAATTTGTGGCCATTATAACCACTCCCAACTAAATTTTATTTAATAGTCTGTTTGTTTTTTAGCAGAGCTAATTAATGTTAATAGACTTGCTGCTGGAGGTTCAGTACTTTTCTCTTCCATATTGTTATCATCTTCATCACTGTCATCTAAAATTTCTATTTTTTCTTCTTCACTACTTTCTTCAGAACTATCATTATATTCTAGTATTATATTATGTTCTTGTGTAGTATTATCATCTAAAGAACTATTATTATCTTCTTGTTTTTGTATTATATTACTATCATCTAAAGAACTGTTATTATCTTCTTGTTTCTGTATTATATTACTATCATCTAAAGAACT
>NZ_JAGWCT010000201.1:0-2660 GCF_020657815.1 Clostridioides sp. ZZV15-6597
ATTATATATCTTAATTTTATTTATCTAGGGGGAATAATTATCTTTATATGTTGTACAACCCATTTAAGCACTATTCTAAAAATTAATATCAGTAAGTAATATTAAAAAATAATATTAAAAAACTATATTTTGTTAGTATCTAAAAAATCCAATCAAATAAAATTTCTCTTGCATGTTAAATAATACCACATACCTAATACATTATATCATATTTCAATAAATAAATTGCATAAAAGGAAATCTTTTAATAGAATTAAACTATTTATTAAATCATTACCATAAGTTCTACAGACTATAAGTGGATTTTTTGATACTTACATGCTACTATCTTAAGCATTGATATAACTAGCTAAAATAGCTATAATAAAATGAAGCAATTATTTATAGAATTTTATAAATATTCATTATTTTTAAGGGGTGATTGTATTTGAAAAAAGACATGTCAAAAAGAGAAATCTTAAAGGAAAGCTTTCTAGCATCAATCCCAATATTTCTAGGATATATTCCCTTAGGACTTATTTGTGGTATTATGCTTCAAAAAGCAGGTCTACCAGCCTTCTATATATTATTTATGTCATTTATAGTATTTGCTGGTAGCTCACAATTTGTAGCTGCTTCTATGCTCGCTTCAAATGGAAGTATTACTTCGATAATTTTAACTACATTTATATTGAATCTTCGCAACTTCCTAATGAGCTCTAACTTACATATGCACATAAAAAATAAGAACATGAAATTTTTAATGTATTTTTGTCATGGTGTTACAGATGAAACATTTGCTATAAACTTAGAAAAATATACTTATGGAAATTGGACTGATACACATGCTTTATACTTAAATAACCTTTGTATATTAGTATGGGCTGTAAGTTGCTTCGTGGGCGCATTTCTTGGAGAGATTGTTCATATAAGCGATTCTGTTGCTGGCTTTCTGTTAACAGCTATGTTCATTACTCTAATAGTTAATCAAATTAAAAATAAAATATATGTACTTGTTTCTATACTTTCTATATTATTATCAGTAGTTTTATATACTTTCTTTAAGAATAGTTTAGTTATTATAATAGCATCTATTTTATCTTCTTTATTTGGTTTTTATATTCAAAAATTAACACATAGAAAGGAAGGCAACTATGAATAATAATTACATAATTATCGTTATCTTAGGCATGGCAATTGTTACTTATATTCCAAGAATTTTACCTATGATAATATTCTCAAAAAATGATATGCCTGAATCTATTAAAGATATCATGAAATTTATACCTATTGCTATACTTAGTTCACTAATAGCAAAAGATATTTTCTTTAATGGAGATAATCTATACCTTTCATTTACTAATCCTAAGATTATTTCAGGTATAATAGTACTGTTAGTAGCGTATAAATTTAAGTCTATTGCAGTATCAATAGCTGTAGGTGCAATATCCATATTTTTATTTGGAATTATATTATAATTTATAATACTATATACAACATATGATATAGTACAAAATATAAAATACATTATATTGAAGTTAATATTTAAAAATTAAATTAATACATATTATAATTAGCATACCTTACATATAAAACAATATTGATAACTGCTAAATTACCATTTTACACAATAAAGACTGTCTTAATATAGAAAAATTCTTCTACATTAAGACAGCTTTGAATCAATAGCTTTGTGATGACACTAAATATTTTTTACCATAGTTCTTTACCTTTTTCAAAATTAATACATTATATCACATAACAAGCTTGTTAATGTTGCTTTTAAATCTTTGAGTCTGTACTTACTAATGGGTATAAATTTTTCATTAATAGTAATCATATTGTCTCCAATATCTTCTATTCTTCTCAAGTTAACAATGAAACTTGTATGACATCTAAAAAAGCCATTTTCACACAATAACTTTTCCGCTTGTTTCATACTCATATTAGCTTTATAATCTCTACCTGATGTATGTACAACTAAATCTCTCTTTACAGTTTCAACATACAAAATAGAATCTATCAGTATTCTGTTAAATCCTTTTTTGTTGTACAAAACTATATAACGTTCCTTCTTTCTTTGAAGGTTATCAATACAAAGATTTACACCCATTGCGAAATTACTATAGTCTATAGGTTTTACTAAATACCTATAAGCACGAACTTCATAACCTTGTGGGGCATACTCTGAAAAAGCTGTTGTAAATATAATCTCTACTTTTTCATCAAACTTTCTTATTTTTTTAGCCACCTCGATTCCATTAATATCTTTCATTTGGATATCTAAAAATATAATGTCAATTTTTTCTGGGTATTTGGAGAGTAAATCTTCTCCACAGGAAAATTCCAATATTTGATAATTTAGACACCTTTCAGACAACAGTTTTTCTGCAAACTCTTTTAGTATGCTTCTTTGTATTTTTTCGTCATCACATATAACTACCCTAAACATAATATCACCTCCAAATCTAAAATATCATTTAGTTTACTTTATTTCAATTTACAAACTGTATCTAGCTAGCTTTATATTTAAATTTTGATATAAATTTAAATTGTCGATTAAATTACTTATAACAATTATTTTTGATATATAAACTTATTTTTTGACAAATTTATATATTTTTTCAACTATACAACATAAAAAAATATAGGAAAATAAATGCAACATGTATTTATTATCC
>NZ_JAGWCT010000202.1:0-2650 GCF_020657815.1 Clostridioides sp. ZZV15-6597
AATGTGGTGAAGAGTACACATATACTAACTGCCTATATATGCAGTTCATATGATTACTGTAATTTTATAGATACGCAGTTAAACGATTTTATACTAGAGTATGGTGAAAATGTTGTGGAATCTTGTTTACATCAAGTAATGGTATTGGTAAGTAAGTATAATTAAATGGATTTTATTTTCTAGAAAACCCTTTTTAGTTTTATCTACATTTTAAATGTATTGTTAATAGAAAATTGATTAAAAAGAAGATAGCAAATGAAAAAATTTGAATATAAATTTATACAGTTATACGTTCAAGATGGCATTAATAAAAAAATTAGCAAGTAAAGGTAAAGCAGAAACACTAGAAGAACTTCTCAATCAATTATGTAGAGAAGTTTTGGAAATTAGTTCATATACATTTAATTGAAGGTTCAATCGTTTTTAAAAGATAAATTTGAACTAATTTCTAAAAACTTATTTTTATTTAAAAATATCTAATAAAAACCCTTAGAATGTATTTATTTGGATTCTAAAGGCTTTTTTTCTAAGTATAATCCATAAACTAAATTTTAAGACTTATTGTTTTAATACAGATAAATTATATAAAAATGTATTTTTTATTTCTTGTACAGCTTGGATACTAATTTAAATAGTTTTAGATAGATTGTAGCCTAATTTAATATCACAATACAAATTCTTACTTTTAGATATACTCTACTATAGAAATTTTATTTATTTTTGTTTTTCTTACTATCTAACACTACTCCAATAAGTAACCCAAGGGATAAGCCAATAGCTAAATTTTTAAATACTGAACCTAAAATAACACCAAAGCATAATCCTAATCCCAAATAACTTATACTTTCATTTTTCATATCTTTTACTCCTTCAAATTCCTATTTATCTATATTATATTAAAATAACCTGTATTAATCAAATCGTACACTAAAGTAGATGTTTTTGTATACACTTACAAGGAATACTAGCATCTAAAGACTTATTTAAAGATATCTAGTAAAAATGCCCTTAAAATCCATTTATTTGGATTTTAAGGGCATTACTTTCATTTAAAATACAATAAACTAAATTTAACTGCTGGTTGTTATTTATACACTAACTGAATATCATATCCTTCACTATTTTTCTTTATTTCAAATTTATCATTCTTTTTAGGTAGTATCTCTAGTACACCATCTTGATACTTAGATTTATCTACTTTTAAGTCTATACCAAAGTCTTTTCCATTAAAACAAGCATATGAGGAAACTTTTTCATCTTTCATAAATACCATCTTAATTCTATTATCATTTTCTATATCTATAAGATTTTTCCATTTATAGCCAACTATATCGTACATCTTTTCAACACTAGTATCATTGCTAAATAAATAAGCTCTGTCCCATTTGAATTTACTTAATGATGACAAATTCACTTCGCTCTTTTTATCATTTAACTCATGTAAATTTGTTATCAAATCACCAAAATTTTCTAAACTTTTATCTTCTTCTAGCTTAGTTAACTTTGAATATTTATTTTGTACTTTCCAAGTATTATCATCTTTTTCTAATTCAAATGTTATTTTTGATATACAAGAGTTATGGCTGCCTGGTTGTGTAACTATTACATTTTCACCTTTATTATTTGTATAATCATGTTGTTCAATTTCCTTATGAGTATGGCCCGCTACTATCGCATCAATTCCAGCAACTTCTTTAGCTAGTTCTTGTATTCTATTACCTGGATTTTTAGGCTTTTTAGGTTTTTCTCCACTATGTACTACGGCTAATAGTATATCTGGATTTTCTTTTTCTTTTATTTCCTTCACCCATTTTTTAGCATCTTCTATTATATCATTCATATATAAATCCTGGTATGTAACCATATCTTTTAAATCTCTGGACTTAGCCTTAATTTTATTTCCGTTTTCATCAAAATCCCATCCTTCTCCGACTTCCTTGATTGTAAGACCAAGTATACCAAGCTTAACTTCACCATCTTTTGTTTCAATTGTCTTTATTGTGTAAGGTTTAACATAACTTGAACTGTTACTATTATATGTATTTGCAGATAAAACTTCTATATTTTCACTGTTAAATTCATTTATTATTTTATCTAAATTTTTTTTAGAACTAGAAACAAACTCATGATTACCAAGTACTACTGCATCATATTTAACTTCACTCATTTGTCTAACTATAGGTACTTCTTTTTTAATTACCTCATCTTTTTCGTAAGCATCTCGAGCCTCACTAAGATATTGATTCATTGCCCCTAAACCATCTGAATCATAAAAATCTCCTGCATCTACTAATGTTATATTAGAGTCTTTTTTTCTTTCTTCGTTTATTTTTTCAGCTATGTTATATGTAACTTCTCCATGTAAGTCTGTAGTTGCTAATATATTGATTTTAGTGGTTTTCTCCTCCTTAAGATTAGTACACCCTGTAAATATCATTGAAATTGAGATTAAACATAAACTTAATACTTTGCCTTTATTTTTAAAATTCATTTTATCCCCCCTATAAAACTAAATATACATAAAGTATAGCAGTTATTTATTTCAAATTTATTAAAAATATCTTACAATTAAAAGACTTATTAGTTCCCTAGAAACTTATTACTTTATCTTAGTATATTTTTGAAATTTATGAGGAATTAAATCATATAC
>NZ_JAGWCT010000203.1:0-2599 GCF_020657815.1 Clostridioides sp. ZZV15-6597
AAATAATACTTATTTTTGGTTTATATATACTTTTTATTTTTAATAATAACTATATAATTTAAAAAAATACATAATCTAAAATTATTTTAATTTCTATCAGTTATTTTTAAATCAATATTTTAGGATAATATTTTTCATATAGATAAATAATTTTTATATAGCACTCGTTAATTTTTTACTTATGAGATACATACAAAAAAATTTATACTATAAAATTTTCATAAATTTTTATTTACTCATCATATTAATTAATTTTTTCGCAGCTATCTTCAATGAATTAGTTGTTAATAAACCCCAATTTCATTGAATAAAAGTATAAATCATAAAAATTTTTATATTAAATTTGTTATATATGTAAAAGCTAAAATTGCATATAATATTTTTTTCATTAAATTTTTTTCTTTTTACAACAAATACTCACTACCTTTTGATATAATATTTTTATCAATTATTATTATATTCAAGTTTTGAAAGGAGTTTTAAAATGAGTTTATTAGTTTTCGGACATAAAAATCCAGATACAGATTCAATATGTTCTGCAATTTCATTGGCATATTTAAAAAACAAGCTAGGAATAGAAGCAACAGCTTATGCTTTAGGAGATATCAGAAAGGAAGCTAAGTATGCCTTAGATTACTTTAAGGTAGATGCACCTGAAATCTTAGATAACGTTAGAATACAGGTTAGAGACTTAAATTATGATAGGGTACTACCTTTAACTCCAACTTCTTCTATATTAGAAGCCTATAATCTTATGGATGAAAAAAATGTTAAAACATTACCTGTAACTTATGAGGATGGAACTTTTGCTGGTATTATTACTATGAAAGAAATAGCTAAAAACCTTCTTCATCAACATTTTACAACTATACACACATCACTATCAAATATCTGCAAAAACCTTAATGGTACTATCCTTGTAGATTGTGGTGAAGATGTAAAAGGTAGAGTTGTTACTTTATCATTTGGTATGGAAACCCTAATAGAGACTTTAAAAGAAGGGGATATAGCTATTGTTGGTGATAGATATGATAGTATTGAATACGCCATCGATACAAAAGTTAAACTTTTAATACTTACTAATCATACAGAAATTTCAAAAGATTTACTAGCTCTTGCTAAAATAAATGGAGTGTCTGTTGTTTCTGTTGAAAGTGACAACTACAAAACTTCTAATGTAATAAATCAATGTAGCTTCTTGGATTCTATAGAAGCCACAGACAACTTGATTACATTTAAAGAAGACGACTATATGGATGAAATAAAAGAAATTATGTTAGAAACAAACTTTAGATCTTATCCTATATTAGACGATGACAATAAGTTTTTAGGATTAATTTCAAAAGGGCATCTATTAAATCCATCTAAAAAGAATGTTGTTTTAGTTGACCACAATGAATATGCTCAAAGTGCTGATGGAATTGAACAAGCAAATATAGTTGAAATAGTTGACCATCATAAACTTGGTGGTATTTCTACTGATGTTCCTATGTCTTTTAGAGTTATGCCTGTTGGATGCAATAGTACTATAATTTATCAAATGTATAAAGAAAATAACGTTGAGATACCTTATGAAATAGCTGGTCTTCTTTTATCTGCTATATTATCTGATACATTATTATTTAAATCTCCAACAACTACTGATATGGATAAGAAAGCTTGTGAAGAATTAAGTAAAATAGCAAAAGTAGACATGGAAAAATATGCTATGGATATGTTTAAATGTGGTACTTCTTTAGATGAGTTTACTATAGAACAAATAGTAAATATGGACTTTAAAGAGTTTAACATGAGTGGACATAAAGTTGGTATTGGACAAGTATTTACTTTAGACACAGACTCTATATTTGCTAAGAAGGATGAATTTTTATCTTATATAAATTCAACTGATTATGACAAATTAGTTCTTGCAGTTACAGATATAATAAAAGAAGGTTCTTATTTAATTTACAAAGCAGAAGATAGATTGATTGCTGATGCATTTGGTATTGAAGGAGTTCAAGGAACATTTGCTCCAGGTGTTGTATCTAGAAAGAAACAATTAGTACCTAACTTAACTACTGCAATTAAAAATTTTAAATAATATAAAATCTTTAGACAACACAAAAACTGTTTCAAATTTAAATTTGAAACAGTTTTTTTCTTACATAACAATAATAAATTCTATAAAAAAAGAATACACTATTAGAAAATTCTAATAGTGTATTCTCTTCTTATTATATATTACACTTTAAATTATTCCTTGACTGGTCTAGCTGGTGTAAACTAAACCAGTCTCTCTCAAATATTAAGCACTTTTTTCTTATTATGTTTTTAGGATTTATTGTCTCTATTATTGTAAACCAAAGTTATGAAATTGTAAATAGAATATATTACCATTATAATGTTTTTTCTTAAGTAAAAACATACAAATAACTTTCTTTTTTTAAACAAAATCATTAAATTAGCTTTAAAAAATGTTAAAATAAATGTTTTCCACATATCTTCTATATTTATTTTAATATCTTATATATTAAAAACCTAATCATAAATAATTTAATAGAATTATTTTTCTATAATACTATTAAATAAGATTCTAATAAGACTATTGGAGTTATTT
>NZ_JAGWCT010000204.1:0-2524 GCF_020657815.1 Clostridioides sp. ZZV15-6597
ACAATCTCATTTAAGGTGAATTTTACTTTAGAATCATCATCAAAAATAAAAAAGTCAGTATTCATAAAAAAGTAAAGTGGTAAGATTATCTTATCACTTTACTTTTTCATGAATAATTTATCTAAAATATTTATGAATTAAAAATAGAGTGAATTCTATTTCTCTAATTCTAAATATTTCTTAATAACTGACTCTGCTAAATATTTTGACGAATCAATAATATTAATTGATGGTTGTATCTTTTCTAAGACAACATTTAAATCAGTGCAAGCAATTACTATATTTTCAATAGATTCAAATTTTACACTTTCTAGAAATTCATTCAAAATATTGATATTTTGTGGATTATTCTTATCTGTTTTGATATTTTGGATAAGAGCATTTATCTTTTTTTGCCATTCATCTTTAAATATAAATTTATGACCAGCATCTGTTATACCTTTTTGATAAATTTTAGATTCAAATGTTGAACTTTTTGAAAGTAGAGTTACTTTTTGTGGAGTAGAAGGTAAATCTTTAACAGTTTCTTCTACAATATTTAATAATGGAATACTTATTGATTCTTTCAATTCTTTAAAATATATATGAGCTGAGTTGCATGGCATCGCAATAAAGTTTGCCCCAACGGATTCAAGTTTTTTTAGACCCTTAATGATAGTTTTTTTCATAAGTTCATGATTTATTGGGCGGTCAATATAAAATGGAGTAGGTAAGGAATATATCATAATTTCAGGAAACTCTTCATCGTACTTCGCTCCATATTGAGACTGACATTCATCAATAATTAAATCAACAAATGGTTCTTTGTATTAAAAGAGCCATAGTTCTGTTCATATTTTTAGAGTGTTGTTTGTTTTTCAAATATTCCGCAATTCACTCTAGAATAAGGGTGGTGAAAATTTATGCTTTCGATTCTAAACGATTTTCTTAGGACAGTTTTAGTAAGTAGTTTATTTACGGCTCTATTATTAGTTTTTAGAATGACTATTTTTAAAATTTTTAGTAGAAGATTTAACTACTATATATGGTTTATTGTTATTATTAAGCTATTGTTACCATTTACATATTATACTTTTGCATTTAATGAATTTAAATATCAAGAGAATATTAATAAGGTAAATCTAGAAGGTTTTAACAATCTTTCTACTTTGTGTACTATGATTTTAGTTTCTGTTTGGGCTACTATTACAATATTTTATTTGATTTATACTTTATGGAAATATATTGAACTTAAAAATCTGATAGATGATTTGTCATATGAGGTTGATGACAAATACATAAACAATCTTTATAGTAATTTATTAAAAGAACTTAATATAAACAAAAATATACAAATTAAATATCCTCATGAAGTTGAAACACCCTCATTTTTTAATTCATGTATTCTTTTACCACCATATGATTATACACTAAAAGAACTGGAATGGATATTTAGACATGAGCTGATGCATTTTAAGAGTAAAGACCTTTGTATTAAATATCTAGTATTATTTTTAAAAATAGTATATTGGTTTAATCCTTTTATGTACATTATGGATAAGATTATAGATTTAGATTGTGAACTTTATTGTGATGAAGAGTTTTAAAAAATCGTAGTATAGAAGATAAAAAAGAGTATGCTTTGACTGTTATAAATGCAATGAAAAAAGATTTAAATTCTTCAAATAAATTTGTAGCCAGATTACATAAGAAATCAGATATAAAAAAAGAGTATCTAATATGTTTAATGAAAAAAATAGAACAGGTATTTTAATGGCAATAATTTTATGTTTATTCTCATTGATTACATATTTTAAATTTGATTCAATTGCATCAAATCCAGTTAAACATTCTTTAGAGGCTCCGATGCCAGTAAATACAGGGAAAGAAAAATCTTTTACTATAACTGTAGATTAAAAAGTTTTCAACTAATATATAAATTAATTTAATAATTTATTATAATACATTTTTTGAAAGGTTATAATGTTATAGAATACTAATAATGAAGGAGAAGTACATAGGATGAAAGAACTTGATTTCAAAGCAATAGGTCAAAGAGTAAAAATTGCAAGGATAAAGAAAAGACTAACTCAAGAAGTTGTTACAGAAAATGTAAAAATTGTTTCAATCACGCTTAGATAATGTATATTAAATAAATATTTTATTTAAAAAGCTTCTATAAGTTTAATTATTTTGGAGCTTTTTTATTGTATCAAAACAAATTTCAAATATGTCTTTAGAGATTAGTTGGATTATAACCTTTTCATTATAAAATTCACTAATATCTTTGGTACAATAGAATAAAAAGGAGACTTATTATGAAAAATTGTTTAGAGTGCAGTTATACTTTTACTATTATAGATAGATTTAAAAGTATATTTACAGGAAAACTTAGATGTAAAAAATGTAATACCATATATAGAGTGAAAAGAAGTATTTATCGTTTTATATACTATTTAGTTATATATCTTTCAAGTATATTTGTTGCGCCAATTTTTACAAATTATAAAGGAATACCTTTAGGTTTTTTATCTAGATTATTAAT
>NZ_JAGWCT010000205.1:0-2463 GCF_020657815.1 Clostridioides sp. ZZV15-6597
ATTCTTGTTTGATAAAGAAAAAAATCTGACTTGATTATTTATTATAATTAGAAATAATATTATTATTGTCATAATTGAATACATTGTATTTTCAGCATTGTTTAGATAACTTACAATCAATATAAATAGAGATAAATATCGTATAAAAGTAACTAATTTTTTTCTGTTCATTAAAAACATTCCTCCATAAAAATAAACTTTCCTTATGAAAACTAGAATAATATCATAAAAGAATAAAGTCAATAGAGGTATCTATTAATATTAATGAAAATAAAATCAATCTAAAAAATTTGAATAGTTAAATTGTATACTGACCATAATCAAAAAGTAAAAATCTAATGTATTGGAGTAAAAAATGAATAACAAAGAAAAAGGTGATTTTGGAGAAGAAGTAGCAATTAATTATTTATTGTCAAAAGGTGCAAAACTACTAGAAAAAAACTACAGATTAAAGATTGGAGAAGTAGATATAATAGTAAGGATGGATGATGAGATTGTATTTGTAGAAGTAAAATCAAGGTCTAATTTAAGGTATGGTTATCCTTGTGAATCTGTAAATTTCAAGAAGAGAAAAAAGATAGTTGAGATTGCTAAATACTATATCACAAAAAATAATTTACATAATATTCCCATAAGGTTTGATGTTGTAGAAGTTTATTTATCAGAAAAAAGAGTAAATCACATAATGAATGCTTTTTAAGAAAGATAAAGTTTTGGAAAGGATTATTATATGTTAAGTATTATTAATTCAAGTAATTTAATAGGAATTGAGAGTTTTCTAGTAAAGGTTGAGGTGGATACAAGTAATGGTATACCTAGCTTCAATATTGTTGGGCTTCCAAGTAAAGAAATTAAAGAGGCGAGAGAGAGAGTTAAATCAGCTATTAGCAACAGTGGATATAAATTTCCAAATACAAGAATTGTTGTAAATTTATCACCAGCAGATATAAAAAAAGAAGGTGCTTTTTTAGATTTATCAATAAGTATAGGTCTTTTAAGAGGATTAATAAAAAAGGATGAAAATTATATAAGAGAAAGTATGTTTATAGGAGAATTATCATTAGATGGAAAAATAAGAAAAGTAAGAGGTATATTACCCATAATTATAGGTGCAAAGACCCAAAATATAAAACGTATTTTTATACCAGTTGACAATATAAAAGAAAGTCTATTTATAGAAGAAATTGATATAATACCTATTAAAAGTTTAAAAGAATGTATAGGTTTTTTAAACGGAGAAATAAAAGTCGATAAAGAAAAAATAATGTCTTTTTTAAATGAAGAAATAGAAACAAATAGTAACTATACATATTGTAAATATCCTGAATTTTACGATACAAAAGAAAGCAAATATGATGAAGATTTTAATGATGTTAAAGGAAATTATTTTATAAAAAGAAGTGCAGAGATAGCTGCTGCTGGAAATCATAATATGCTTATGATTGGGCCTCCAGGCTCAGGTAAAACAATGATTGCAAAAAGAGTAATAACAATTTTACCAGATGTAAGTGTAGAAGAGATGATAGAGGTAAGTAAGGTTTATAGTGTATTGGGTATGATAGATGAAAATAAAGGCATAATTGATAAAAGACCTTTTAGGGCTCCTCATCATACGACTACAAAGCAGTCTTTAATTGGAGGAGGAACAGATGCAAGACCTGGAGAAGTAGCACTAGCACATAGGGGTATTTTGTTTTTAGATGAAATCGCTGAATTTGATAGGAAAATCCTTGAGACTTTGAGACAACCTATAGAAGATGGATATGTAAATATATCTAGAGTAAAGTACAGTACAAAATATCCTTGTAGAGTATTACTAATTGCAGCTATGAATCCATGCCCATGTGGTTATTATATGTCAAATACAGAGTGTAGATGTAGGAGTAATGAAATTAATAAATACATAAATAAAATATCAGGACCATTATTAGATAGGTTTGATATTTTTGTAGAAGTAAATACTGTAAAATATGATGATTTAAATTCATCAAAACAAGAAGAAAGTTCTCAAAAAATAAAGATAAGAGTAGAAAATGCTAGAAAAATACAAATAAATAGATTTAAAAAAGATAATATAAAAAATAATAGTGAAATTAAGGCCTCTAATTTATTAAAATATTGTAAATTAGAAAAAGAAGCTTCAAAAATGGCTAAAGTAATATTTAATAAATATAATTTAAGTAGTAGAAGTTATACAAAACTTTTAAAGATGGCAAGAACAATAGCTGATTTAGAAGGAATAGAGTTGATAAATTCACAATGTATTATAGAAGCTTTTTCATTTAGAAGAGCTTATTATAGTTATTTTAAATAAGTTTTTGAGGTGTATTTTATGGAGAAAAAAGATATCTATTTATGGTTAAAATCAATTAGTGGAATAACAACAAAAACAATTGAAATAATAGAAAATGATATAGTAAATATTGAAGATATATTTGATTTTTCTGAAAAAGAAATATATAA
>NZ_JAGWCT010000206.1:0-2438 GCF_020657815.1 Clostridioides sp. ZZV15-6597
ATAATCTAAATATATTAATTACTTTATAGGTATCACCCGAAGGGTAGTGTTAAATAAAACTATTTTCATGATTAAATGAAACTCAATTTTATTACTACTTATTCTTTTAATTTTTTAAACGTATATATTAATTTATATTATTATGTGGCAAGTAATATTTCTATAAAGCATTGGTTTTACTTGATTTGAATAACATCATTTAGTTTTTTTATTACTTTTTCAAATGGTTATTAGAAAATTTATATATAAATTAAATATATTAATCAAGGAGATATTATAATATGGCTAAATTAGAAGAGCTTAAGTTAAATATAAAAAAACTTAAAGAAAGTATCAATGATAACTTTGATATAGATACAATTCCTACTTATTTTGAAAAAATTAAACTTAATAAAAAGGTTAAATCTTATAAAGATGCTGAGGCTCTTATATATCAAATAAATTTACTTGAATTATTTAATATAAATGCAAGTACCCAAGAGCGTTTTTCCTGCATATTTTTTAAAAGATGCATAGTGCTAAATGCCACTGAATCAGTTAAAGATTTAAACCTATCACCTAAAAACGCATATGACGCATTAAAAGACCTTTCAAATCGATTACAAGATAGAATAGGCTCAAAGTATACTATAATTGGTGAATACTTTGAAGGTTCAACATATACCCTTAAATATATAGTAGAAAAAGAATTTGAAGCATATGTACTTAAAAATAATAATGGGTATAGGTATTATTTAAACACTACTAAAAGAGATATGAATAAAATAACATTTTCAAAAGAAAAACCAAGCTTCACATTAATAGACTTAATTAGAATATTTTTTGACTTAGATTTCTTTGAAGCAATTGATTATATCTGTACTAAAGTAGGTATTATAGTTGCTGTTAAGAATAGTCAAATAAAAAGAGTTAATAAAAATAAGGAATTAATAAATGATACTAAGTACGTTGAATTGCATAGATTGTTAGATGATAAATTCTATTTAATAGATTTGTTTTAT
Organism: Clostridioides sp. ZZV15-6597; assembly: GCF_020657815.1. Lineage (NCBI taxonomy): Bacteria > Bacillati > Bacillota > Clostridia > Peptostreptococcales > Peptostreptococcaceae > Clostridioides > Clostridioides sp. ZZV15-6597. The sequence goes on from NZ_JAGWCT010000206.1 coordinate 1,002, forward strand.
AATAGGAGTATTAAATACTGCTTTAGTCAAGAAACATTTGATAATCAACCTGTATTCTATTACCCTGTAAGAACTATTGAAAAAGATATCTCCGACCTATATAACAATAATCCAAGTATTATCCCTCTAAAAACGGGTCCTATTAGCTCTATGGTAAGAATATTAATCCTATTAGGGCTACTATCTACTATTGACCATAGTAAGCTTAAAACTGATTTTAAGTTTGATAAAGCAGATAATAAATATTTTAATATAAATGCTTATTACATTCCTTTATTAAATGAGAAAGTATTAGATAGAGCTGAAAAAATTGCTGAGAAGATAAATGCTAATAATTTATGTATCTCTAAGTTAAATCATGAAAAGTGTTTAAAAGTATTAGGCAAAAGACATACTGCAATTTTATTTAAAAATAGCACTATCAGAAAAAATAATAAAATTGCCTATGAAGAAAAAACAACAAAAGAACTTATAGAAGCGTATGAATCATCTTGCCATGAAAGTATCATATAGCTCATATATTTCTATAAAATATTTATCCATTAGTTATAAAATTACTTTAATTCTGTATAATATATTAACAGGATTAATTTACTAATTAAAATTTATATAGGCTAAGGATTTAAAAAGGTGGAGATTGACTAAAAATTTCGTATATTTCAATATAGAAAAACATTTCGCTCCTAAGATTTGTTTATAAATCTTAAGTATACTTTATAAAAGCATACATATAAAGGCTTAATCCTTAGTAGGGTTAATTATAAAAATGGATATGAACTTTAAACTGGCAACTTTATTAATTAAAAAAAGATTAATAATTAATTTTCATACAAAATAGCAACTTAATTAGGTAAATTTATATTTAATGTAGTTGCTATTTTTAGTTCCCAATATTAAAATTGTTCATTTAATTTTCTCTATAAGTTGGAGTTTAGTGGGTATTCTCTTTTATTCACATAATACTACTTTTAAATATCAATTATGCATAAAATAAGAGTCCTATTCTTTTGTTTCTCAGATGCCATCTTTTTCAATTTGATATTCCTTTTTAATAACATCTCAAATTCTCCCTGTCTACTACTAATATAGTCAACATAAAATCCTTGACAATGATACGGTACTAATATTTTTAACATATATTCACCAGTATGTATTTGATTGATATCCCCATCAATCAAGGATGTACTCATATATCCTTTTTCTAAAAAAATATTCTTATCCTTAAATGGATTTTCTTTAACCTTGCGATATGTTATTATATTCTCACCTATCTGATTAGATAAAGCTTTGTCTAATATATTTATATACCGATTTCCTTTCTCATTAATTTTTTTATTATCCCTTAAACATCTATTTATTTCTGGCTTGTTTTGTTTGCAATAATGGTTAATGACTTCTTTTGTTTCCTTTGTAAAATTATCTGAAATAATTTTATAT
>NZ_JAGWCT010000207.1:0-2400 GCF_020657815.1 Clostridioides sp. ZZV15-6597
CTTCCATATCTTCCTGAATTACAAATTATAAATTCTTCTTTTTTTAGATATTCAAATATTTTTTTTATTTTCCCTTCAGTAATTTGAATATTTTTATCTAGTAATCTTTGTAAAATTAGTCCTCTAGCAATACCAACATCTGATTCTTTATTTAAGATTAACACTTCTAGTATATTTAAAATATCATTTTTATTATACTTTAGTTTTAATGGGGAATTCTTATTATCTAAAGTTCTTAAGTTTGGAGGTAAGTCCTTTTCAAGTACAATATCATCACACATAATATTTAAATAAGATGTTACATTTTGGAGTTCTCTTATATTACCTTTCCATTTATAGTTTTGTAGAAGCTCTTTTGCTTCTGGTGTAATCAATAACTTTTTATTAATTAAATCTTCCATAATAATTAAAATATCTTCTTTTCTTTCCCTTAAAGGAGGTATATTTATTGGAATTGTATTTAATCTATAATATAAATCCTCTCTAAATTTACTATTATCAATCATTTGTTCTAGATTTTTATTAGTAGCTGATATGATTCTAACATCTATATTAATTATATTATGAGAACCGACAGGCATTATTTGTTTTTCTTGAAGAACTCTAAGGAGCTTTGTTTGTAGTTCTAAGGGCATGTCGCCAATTTCATCTAAGAATATAGTTCCATTGTTTGCTAGCTCAAATAATCCTTGTTTTCCTTCTTTTAGACCACCAGTAAAAGTACCTTTATCATATCCAAATAACTGACTTTCTAGTAAGTTTTCGGGAACAGCTGCACAATTTACTGCTATAAATGGCTGATTTTTTCTAGTTGAATTATTGTGTATAGATTGGGCTATGAGTTCTTTACCAGTTCCACTTTCACCTCTAATAAGTATACTTAAATCAGATTTAGAAACTTTTTTAGCTAAATCTATGCATTCAAGCATCTTTGGGCTATTTGTTTTTATATCTTTGAATGTATATTTTGCTATTTGTCCTTTTTCTCTTAATTTTTTAGTTAAATTTTGTTCTAGCTTTTTTATGTATGTTATTTCTTGTAAACTGTAATATGTACCCATTTTTTCATCTTTATTGTATATGTTTTTTTTATTTACATTTATATACTTTTTATCAAATATAACAACCTTGTCCAATATCTCTTTTTCATTTAATAAAACCTTTAAACTATCTATAAACACTTCTTCAATATGTTTACCATAGATATCTTCTTTTATATTTAAGATGTCTTTTACTTTACTATTATATGTATTTATTACACCATCTTTTGAAGTAAATAATATTCCATCTTTTGATAAGTTCAATATTGTATCTAATTCTTCTATCTTTAAAAACAGTTCCTTATATTTATCTTTTATACCTGTGTCTAAACTTATTATTTCTTCTGAGTATTTAACTAGATTAGATTGTATTTCTTTTGAATCGATTTGTAATAAGTTTATTATTTCTATAAATGTAGAAATATCTATATATCTATGACCTAAATCAAAAATATCTGAGATAAAACTAGGGACTTTTTCTGGAACTCCTGGAGTTATAGCTATCTTTATATCTTTATAATTATTTTCGTTCATATATGGAACTGGTCTGATATTAGTTACTCCAATCTTATAAAATAAGCTTATAGTCTCTAAAGTAGTTTCATCAGAATCATTTACAATTAAAGCATTTGTACCTTGTGGTAAGGATAATAAATCATATACCTTATCTTCCTTAAAAGTTCTTCTTATTACAATAACTTTTTTCTTGTCCAATATATTATTTATAATTTTATCTAATCTCTCTACAGACATTACTAATATTACGTCATCGTTTATAATATCATCATCATTTATTTCATTTATAAAATATCTGTTAATTTTTATGTAATCTCCAAAAACTAACTTTAAGTTATTTTCCAAAAAATCTATTAAATCTTTTCTGCTATCATTTATCAAAGCTACTGATTTTTTCATTGATTTCTCCTTATTTATATAATAAATAGTTTTTAATAATATTTACAGGAAGGTTATTTCCATAATCAATATATCTCATTGTATCTAAAATGGTACAAAACTTATACAATATTAATCCCTAAACTATTCAACATTATTAATACTATAAAATAATTTAATTTTAATATCTTTTTTATGTAACATCAATAATTTTATATCTAACCTTTTAAGTTTAATAGAGTTTTATACAAAAAAGAAGGTGCCTAGATATGATTTTTTGAGAATCATACATAGAAACCTTCTTCCTTATAATTAAATCTTGTCACCAAATCCCCCTAAGTGTTGCTTAAAATTCAAAATGTATGTATATTTTTCATTTCTATTCGATTAAATTATAATATACATCTAAAAAATTTATTTTAACAAATTCTATTGATAATACAATTTCATAAATATAGAATTATAT
>NZ_JAGWCT010000208.1:0-2189 GCF_020657815.1 Clostridioides sp. ZZV15-6597
TTATTATATATAATAAAAAATAAGATTATTGACATAAAAGTAATTAATTAATATAATATAAGGTAACTAGTTACTAATTATAGCTACTATCAATATTAAGGAGATAATTGACATGAAAAATACAGTGATAATTTATAAAAGTAAGTATGGTTCAACAAAAAAATATGCTAAATGGCTTTCAGAATCATTAGATTGTGATATTTTTGAAATTAAGGATATTAATCTAGAAAAGATTAGAGATTACAATACAATTATTTTAGGAGGAGGTCTTTATGCTTGCAATATAGCAGGAATTTCTTTTTTTAAAAAGCATTATGAGAAATTAGCAGGTAAAAATCTAATTGTTTTTGGTGTAGGAGCATCTCCATATGATGATTCAGTAATAAGAAAATTGAGAGAAGTTAATTTTAAAGATAAGTTGAATAATATTCCTTGCTTTTATTGTCATGGTGAATGGGATGAAACAAAAATGTCATGGCTTGATATTACTCTTTGTAGTTTTCTTAAAAAGTCAATAGCTAAAAAACAACGTCAAGGTTTTAATCCAATAGAAGCGCCTTTATTATTAGGAGAAGATTTTGATTGGTGTGATAAAAAGTATCTAAATCCAATACTTGATTATGTGGATAAACTTCAAAACACAAACTTATAACTATATTGTAGTTTATAGAGTAATTAATTCTTAAAAATACAATTTCTTTATCAGTTCTCCTGCATCTAAAAGGGGGGCTTTTTTTATTTGTAAATTTATGTTATATTGATAAGAATTTATTATTGTATAAAAATGATATTAATAGAAATTTAAACAATTTGTTTTAAAAATAGAGTAGTCTAAATTCTTAAAGAGGGGGTTTTAAATAGTGGATATAAATAAGCTAGTAATGATGCAAAGGGAATACTATAATACAGGTAAAACAAGAGATGTATCATTTCGTTTAGGACAGTTAAAAAGGCTAAAGTCAGCTATATTACAAAATGAAGATAAAATACTTGTGGCATTAAAACAGGATTTAAATAAATCAAATTTTGAAGGATTTATGACAGAAGTAGGTATTTTATATAGTGAGTTGAATTTTGCTATAAAAAATATAAAAAAATGGAGCAAAACGAAAAGAGTTCGTTCAAGTATGGTCAATTTTCCATCTATATCTAAGATTATTCCTCAACCTTATGGTGTCACACTTATAATGTCACCTTGGAATTATCCATTTCAATTAGCTCTTATACCATTAGTTTGGTCATTAGCAGCAGGAAATTGTGCAATAATAAAACTTTCTGAGTACTCTGTATTAACTTCACATATAATTAAAGATATACTTGAAAGTATATTTTCAAAAGAATATATTGCAGTAGTTCAAGGTGACCAAGAAGAAAGCGAAAAAGTACTTTTAGAAAAATTCGATTATATATTTTTTACAGGAAGTACTGCTGTAGGTAAAGTAGTTATGAAAGCAGCATCAAAGCATTTAACTCCTATAACTTTAGAGCTAGGAGGAAAAAGCCCTTGTATTATATTAGAGGATGCAGATATAAATCTTACTGCAAAAAGATTGACATGGGGAAAACTAATAAATGCAGGACAAACTTGTGTAGCTCCAGATTATATTTTAGTACATGAGAATAAAAAAGATGAATTAATAGAGAAAATAAAATATTATATTGAACAGTATTTTGGAGAGAATCCATGTGATAATGAACAATTTCCTAAAATCATAAATGAAAAACATTTTAAACGTATAATATCCCTTATTGATATGGAAAAGGTAGTATATGGTGGTAACTATAATAACCATACATTAAAAATAGACCCAACTATAATAGATGATGTTAGTTGGGATGATGATATAATGAAGGAGGAAATATTTGGACCAGTATTTCCTGTTTTGACATATAAAAGTTTAGAAGAAGCTATACAAGAAGTTATACAAAGACCAAATCCACTAGCTCTTTATATATTTACAAAAAATAAGTATCTGGAAAATAAAGTTTTAGAAATGATTCCAGCAGGAGGATGTTGTGTAAATGATACAATTATCCATATAGCTACTAATTACTTACCATTTGGGGGTGTTGGTGAAAGTGGTATGGGCTCATATCATGGTAAAGCAGGATTTGATACATTTACTCATTATAAAAGTGTATTAAAAAAATTAAATTTAGATATTCCTATTAGATATGCACCATATAAT
>NZ_JAGWCT010000209.1:0-2070 GCF_020657815.1 Clostridioides sp. ZZV15-6597
CTATTATATCTTTTTATTATGATATAATAGTTAAATATATTGACCTATCTTTAAATTATGTAAATTATTAGAAAGAAGGGATAAAGTTGTCTAATAAAAATAAAGAAAATATAACTTTAAACAATCAAATCACAGAATCAACTCAACAAACTTTAACAAAAGAAGCTATATTACATATACCAATGAGCAACTATGCTTATGGCTATGATAGAGAAACATTACATATAAGAATTAGAACTAAAAAAAATGAGGTAAAAAAAGTGACCTTAAGGATAGGAGACCAATATGTATGGGACAAAGGAGGTGCAGGAGGAGGGAATCTAAATGCATCTGGACTTGGTTGGTCTGGTGGAACAAATATAATGATGAACAAAGAAGTAGAAACAGAATTATTTGATTATTGGATAGCTGAGTGTAAGCCTTTAAATAAACGTTCGAGGTATGGATTTATAATAGAAGGTCAAGAAGAAAAAATTTTATTTACAGAAAAAAAGATAATAAAATTAGGAAACGAAAATGATGAGAAAGAGTTATGTGAAATAAGTAATTTTTTTGGATATCCATATTTGAATCATATAGATATACCTAAAGTCCCAAATTGGGTAAAGGATACTGTTTGGTATCAAATATTTCCTGACAGATTTTCAAATGGAAATCCATCTATAAATCCAGAAGGAGTAGATATATGGGGAGCTATTCCAACAAGAGATAATTTTACAGGTGGAGATTTACAAGGTGTAATAAACCACCTAGATTATTTGAGCGATTTAGGAGTAAATGGAATTTATTTTTGTCCTATTACAGTTGGAAAAACTAATCATAGATATGATACGATGGACTACATGGAAATAGACCCTACCTTAGGTGATAAAGCTACTTTGAAAAAACTGATAGAAGAAGCACATAAAAGAAATATAAAAATAATGTTGGATGCTGTATTTAATCATATAGGATATTATTCTAAACAGTGGCAAGATGTAGTTAAAAATAAGGATAATTCGAGATATAAAGATTGGTTTTATATAAAAGATATGAGTAAAGTTGATACTCCAATAAAAGAAATAGATGAAAAAAACATACCTTATGAAACTTTTGGGTGTGAAAAATACATGCCGAAACTTAACACAGAAAATTCAGAAGTAATAGAATACTTATTGAGTGTAGGGAGGTATTGGATACAAGAATTTGATATAGATGCATGGAGATTGGATGTATCAAATGAAGTAGATCATGTTTTCTGGCGAAAATTTAGACAAGAGATTAAAATAATAAAACCTGATATATACATATTGGGAGAAATTTGGCATGGAAGTTTACCATGGTTGATGGGAGACCAATTTGATTCAGTTATGAATTATTTAATGTCAGAAGCTATGAAACAATTCTTTTGTACAAATGAGATAAATGCTGAAGAATTTAAATATATGATAAATGATGTAATAGTAAGTTATCCAATGCAAGTTAATGAAGTTATTTTTAATTTACTTGGAAGTCATGATACCACTAGGATATTGACTTATGCAAATGGGAATATAGATAAATTTAAACTTGCGTATTTATTTATGTTTATACAATCAGGAAGTCCTTGTATATACTATGGTGATGAAATAGGAATGCAAGGAGAACTAAGTCCAGTATCTGAAGGACAAAGAAAATGTATGGAATGGAATGAAGAAAAGTGGAATAAAGATATATTTGATTTTATGAAGAAGATTATTAGACTTCGTAAATCAAATAGAGAACTTAGAACTGTATCAAATGAATGGATACTAGCAGATAAAAAAAATGGAACAATTATATTAAAAAAAGAATCTATTACAGTAATAATAAATAATTCATCCAAAGATTTAATCTTAAAGTTACCAGATTATTTGGTGAATAGAAAAGTAAAAGATTTATATGAAGAAAAGATAATTGATTTAAAGGAAGAAATAACATTAAAAAAATACGAGTTTATTATTTTAAAATAATGTAACAATGTGCTTGATTTAAAATTAACTATAACTTTTTATATTATTTAAATAAAGTATTTTTAATTATAATAAATGAATTCAGTATAATTTTATATAC
>NZ_JAGWCT010000210.1:0-2033 GCF_020657815.1 Clostridioides sp. ZZV15-6597
ATAATAATTTATTTAAAAATACTTTATTTATAATTAAATATAAAGTAAAATATTAAAATATCACTGATAAAATTTAGTTATAATAATAATCTTTAAGTTTATTTGATGAAATATGGAGGAATTATTATGAAAGAAATACTTGTTATTGCTCCTACTAAAGGAACCTATGAAAAATCGATTCACATAGTAAAAAAATATAAGTATACAAACATTGACGTTGTATTTGGTAACTTAAAAGAAGGAATACCACTCGCCGAAAAAAGTATTAACCATGGTACTAGAATTATCATAAGTAGAGGTGGAACTTACAATATGTTAAAAGAAACGTATAACATACCTATAGTTGAGATTAAAGTAGATGCTTATGATATTATAGAAAGCTATAAGGAAGTTAAAAATTCAAATGAACCATTTGGTATAATTGGATTTAATAATGTTATATATGGCTTTGATATTATAGAAGAAATATTGAATAAGAAAATAACGATGATTGAAATTGAAAAGGAAGAAGAAATTTATAATGCTATAGAAAAATATAGAAAAAAAGGCATCAATACATATATAGGTGATACTACTGTTGCACATATTGTTGAAAGACTTAATTGTAAGGGAATATTAATTGAATCTAGAGAAGAAAACATACTTAGAGCCATTCAACAAGCTGAACAAATACTAGACGCAACTAAAGATGAACAAAAAAGAAGATTACAGATAGAAGCTATGACAGATTTTGTACATGATGGAATAATAACAGTTGATAAAAATTTTAAAATCACATTATTTAATAAGAGTGCTGAAAAAATATTTGGTATAAAGAAAGAAAATGCACTTTATCATAATGTTATAGATATTATTCCAAATACAGTTTTACCTCAAGTAGTTGAAACCATGGAACCACAAATTGGTGAAATACAGAATATAGGAAGTACAAAAATCATCACAAATAGAGTTCCAATTATCGTTGATGGTCAAATTCAAGGGGCAGTTTCTACATTTCAAGACAGTAAGGAAATAAGTTCATTTGAACACACAATAAGAAGAAGTCTATTAAACAAAGGTCTCTCTGCCAAATATACATTTGATGATATAATCTATGCAAGTGAAAAAACAAAAGATTGTATAGAAGTTGCAAAAAAATATGCTTGTTATGATACTCCAATGATTATTACAGGGGAATCTGGTGTTGGTAAAGAGCTATTTTGTCAAAGTATTCATAATTATAGCAAACGTAAAAATGCTCCTTTTGTTGCTGTAAACTGTGCTGCAATACCTCCATCTTTAATAGAAAGTGAGTTTTTTGGTTATGAAGAGGGCTCATTCACAGGAGCAAGAAAAAAAGGAAAAACAGGTGTATTTGAATTGGCACATGAAGGAACAATTTTTCTCGATGAAATAAGTGAAATTCCAATTGAACTTCAAGGAAGATTATTAAGAGTCTTACAAGAAAAGCAAGTTATGAGAATTGGTGGTGATAAAGTTATTCCCATAGATGTAAAAATAATTTGTGCTTCAAATAAAGACCTAAAAGATATGATGCGTGATGGTTTATTTAGACGAGACCTTTACTTTAGAATAAATATATTAACATTGTACCTTCCTTCACTCAAAGAGAGAAAAGAAGATATAATAAAATTATCAGAATTTTTCATAAAAAAATATTCAGCTAAATACAATAAGATACCTTTAATTATCACTCCAAATATCAGACAAGCTCTTCTTGAAAAAGAATATGAAGGAAACATAAGAGAATTAGAAGGAATAATCGAGAGAGCTGTTATTATAGAATCATTTGATTCAATTTTATCAGAAAAATACAATAGTGAATGTGCAAATACTATAACTGATACAGATAAGCCTGATTTTAAATATAATAACTTAGACTTAAAAACACTAGAAAAAATATATATATACAAAGTCTATAATGAAAATAATAGAAACACTACAAAAACTTGTGAAATACTAAAAATCACTCGCTCTACTCTATGGAGAAAGTTAAAAGAAATCGAAAGTGATGTTTAAAAATAATACATATA
>NZ_JAGWCT010000211.1:0-1909 GCF_020657815.1 Clostridioides sp. ZZV15-6597
CTGATACTTGATACGATTATATATATTTTTTATTTTTTTATCTAATTTATATTAAAAAATAGCACTAATGAAGATTTTACTTAATGATTTTCAAAGTATTAATCACAGGAGACTATATACTTGTAAATTAACTTTAGTATTTCTAATTTATAAAATAAAAGCCCAGTAAAATCTTTACTAGGCCTTTGTTTTATAAATTGAGTTTATTATTTTCACGCCATTTACACATTTCCTCTAAAATAGGCATTAATGACAATCCTCTTTTTGAAAGTGAATATTCAACTTTAGGAGGAATTTGAGGGTATTCTTTATGTATGATAATACCATCTCGTTCCAATTCTTTTAATTGATTATTTAGAATCTTATCGGTTATTGAACCAATACACCTTTTAAGCTCTCCATAGCGTAATACATCATACTCTACTAGCCAAAATATTATAATCATTTTCCACTTCCCTCCAATAATTGAAAGAGTATATCCAAATGGTGTAGAAGTTATATTAGTTAAATCAGATATATTGTAGTTTTTCATACTCATTTAATCATCATTATGTAATAAAACTACTATCCTAAACGTTAGTACCTTACTTAAAAGTAAGTACTTGTTTAAATATAAAATAGTACATATACTTATATAAATAAAAGTTAAAAAATATGAGGAGATGACTTTCATGAAAAAATGTAAAATAGAAGTGATAAAAACAACATTCCACAAAGACTTAGCAGATGAGTATGGATGTAAAGGTATTGGGAAATGTCCTATGCATGAAGTAGGGGAAGTATTTTTTGGAGATTTCGCTAAACCTGAAAAATTATGTGATGAAGCATGGAAAGCAATGTATCAATATGTATTTGCTTTATCTCATGGTAGTGAAAAATTTTACTATGAAGATTGGATAGATAAAGAAGGAGTGGCTATATGCTCCTGCAATGATGGAATTCGTCCTGTCATTTTTAAAATTGAGAGAACTGATGAAGAATCTAAAATGGAATATAAACCTATAAGATAGATAATATTTACAATATTGTATGTTTTAATGCATTACATAGAACACTCACAATTATTTACTTAATCAATAAATTCCTTATAACCTTAATGCCTTAATGCTACAATAAATGAAGAACAAATATTTCAGCAGACAGTAGAATGGTTCTCTGTAAAATTTACTACTGCTTCTATTATTATTATTATAGAACCCTATCCAAGCAGACCATAATACATTGTTACTATTTTGGGTTGAATATATAATCAATACTCTCTTTAGATAACAGCTCCATTTTATGTTAATTGATGACATTTTTTTCTTTAATGTCAATTATATGTCTGGTCTTAAATACTACTAAATAACTGTATTTCACTACTATTTACTATTATTTAATAGTATTTATAACTCAGATTTGATATAATACATGTATCAAATATATTTCTATAAATGTTTATTTTTCAACGTTTTAAACTTATCTTTTTTTGTTTTGTCAGTTAAATGTCAGTAAAATATTTTATCCACAAATTTTGAATAAGTTTTCCACAACTTATCCCCAATTTTATCCACAAGAAAAAAGGTAGCACTTATGTTAGTAGCTACCTTTTACTCTATTAATCTTCATCATTCCAAGTTTTTATCCAATCCCCTATTTCCATTATTTTTTCTTCAGTTATTTCCTCTTTGTCATGTAGTTTTGAAATTAACTCTGACAGGGGATTGTTATGTAAACCTCCAAAGATTCTTTTTCCTTCTAGTTTTAGATATTCTTTTTCTTTTACTAATACTGTGTAGTGTACATGTTTTCCAATTCTCTGAGATATTAAAAAACCTTTTTTAGTTAATCTTGCTAAAAGTGTAATTGTAGTTGTATGTTTCCAACCATATTTTTCCTCCATTTCATCTGCAACGTCTTTAGATATTAC
>NZ_JAGWCT010000212.1:0-1886 GCF_020657815.1 Clostridioides sp. ZZV15-6597
GGCTTGGTTTTCACTATTGTATTAGTAGTTTGGTGTATATGATTTAATCTAATATCAGAAAGTTTTTTATAGACAAGTTTTATCTGCTTTTCAACTTTTATGATATTTTGAGTTTTTAAAAGTTTTTCACCTTTTTGAAAGGTGTTACCACTTTTCAACATATCATATTTCCTTGAAACTTGCCTTTGAAGTTTTCTAAGTTTTTTATTTAATCTTTTAACTTCTTTTGATTTATTAATGTTTTTAAAAGGCTCATCTATATTACTAACTATGGCTAAATCCTTGATACCTAAATCAACACCTATACTTTCATTAGTAAGTTTAATATCAGTTTTTTCCTCAACTTCCATTGCTAGTGACAAGTACCAATACTTTCCATTAAACTTTACCCTTGGATTTAGAACTTTTATAATCTAATTATAGCCATTGTGAAAATTACAGGAACACTCATAAATAGAGAGTTTCTTTTTTTGCAAGTTTATTTAATTTAACATTTGACGAATTATAAAGTATTTATATTAATTTATAGAGTTTATACATTTTTATCTACAATCGCTACTTTGTAGATGCTATTTCGCTCACGCTAATAGCCACTTCCTTTCAGAACGTGCAAAGACTATTTCTTCATCTTCAGCATTACCTGTTAAGAGCCACCCATTTCTTCCCTCAATCGCTTAGGGCTTTACGACCTCTCGGTCTAGTCGTTTGACCTTCCTATTTCTAGGCTTGGCGACCAAATCTCCATTGTATAAGCACTTAGGATTTAACCTTATGCCATCTCTACACTTGTTATGATTTCTCACCATCATAAAGGTTTCTGATTCTATCCTTTATTGTGGTGGTAGAGCTTTAGGGTTTACTGGTTTTAAAGTGGTGTCCTATGCAGATTTCTCTACATACGCAGTATAGTTTATATTTTTATAATTTTTTTATAAAGTTTTATAAACTATTTGTTACTGTATCATCTGCAGCTCTTGTCTCAACTTCTATATCATATCCCCATATTTTGTTTAACAATTCATCCCTAGAGACTGCTCTATCTCTATTTTCAAATAAATATGTCAATAAATTATATTCATTTGGTGTAAGGTCTATATTGATATTTTTACTTGTAACCATCTTACTTTTTTTATTTATTGTTACATCTCCAAATTTTAATTCCATGTCTAAAAAATCATTACACTTATCATAATTCTGTTTCTTCTCAAATTCAATCCTTCTAAATATAGACTTTACTCTCATAACCAGTGACATAGGACTAAAGGGTTTTGTAAAATAATCATCACTTCCCAAAGTTATTCCTGTGATATAATCTATGTCAGTATCTCTTGCTGTAAGCATTATTATTGGTACGGTACTTTTTTCACGAAGCTTTGTGCATACTTCAAATCCACTTGAACCTGGCATCATTATGTCTAGGATTACTAAATCACATTCTTTTTTATTAAATTGTTCTAAAAGTTCATCTCCAGTTTTAAAATCTACAACATTGTGACCTTCATTTTTTAAAAACGTCTTTACTAAATTTCTAATATTATCTTCATCATCTGCTATATAAATTAATTTCTGCATAAAAAATTCCTCCTTATTTCACTTTTAATTTAAATTAAATAATCTAATATACTAATTGACTACTAATTTCTAATAAGATTTCTATTTCAGTTTTTCTCCTATACTTAAATTATATCAGTTTTTTGTAGTATGTTAGTTTCAAACTTGTTTGGATTTTGAGGCAAATTTATGGCAAATATAAGCTTTCGATAATATTGTTGAATTGTATATAAGAAATAGTACAACATAATAGTTCAATAGTCGACTATATTTATTCGTTTTTTATTAAAAATGATATTTGTCATGTTTTTTATTGAATATTCTAACTATTACCA
>NZ_JAGWCT010000213.1:0-1803 GCF_020657815.1 Clostridioides sp. ZZV15-6597
CTTGTAAATATTAATATTATTTATAAAGATTTTAGGATGGCAATGTTTACTTAACTTTAGAAATATTAAATGTTATTTAAGTTAAGTTGATGTTACCATCCTAAAAATATGAATGCACATGTGAAGCATATTTTATCCATAAAAAATATTTTTAATTAGAAATACATCTTATTAATTTGATGAGTTTATTTAAAATTGATAAAGCTATTTAAAAAACTTATTTTACATAGATTGGATGAGTGTAAAAGTCCATAGGACCTTTTATTAAATCTTTATTATTTCTGTAATATACTGAGTTGTATATATTTGTAGATTTTATGTCATAACTTATAAGTGTTTTAAAAATCGCATCATCTAATGAAAATGATATATTTGAAAATTTATTTATTATTTCTATGTTAGATTTATTTTTTATCTCTTTTAGAATTTCTCTACCTTTGTCATTGAAAGCAAGTATTCTTATATAAGGAACAGTGTCTATATCTTTTACAAGGTGAATATCGCTTTTTCTTATGCCTAACAATATATTATTTAAAGTTCTCTTGATTTTAGTTAAAGTATATCTCTTAGACTTAATTGATAATTGTAATTCGTATAAAGAGCTAGATGTAAAAATGTCTTTGTAAATTTTATTTTCTATACCTTCATTTACTTCAAAATAATCCTTTAAATTGGATATGTCTCTAAGTACTATTGTTTTTAAAGTATCAAAAAATAATTCATCAAACATAGGAAAAAATTTACTATCTATTTTTTCATTTAATATATTATAAGTTTTTTCTGGAATAACTCTTTTTAATTGAGATATATTGCAATTTTCTTTAAGTGAAGTTCTTATAGCAGTAGCAGAGCAAATACTATTATCAATTTCTTTAGAGTTGTATTCTGACTGAACTCTGGAAATATTAAATGGCTTTATATTACTGTTTAAATTGATAAGATTTTTTATATATTCTATACCAAGTATATTATTTGATGAATTTAATATTTTTAATAATTGTTCTTTTGTAGTTTTTTGAGCTAAGTTGTTGTTTTCATATTGGTGTATATAATCAAAAAGTGAATTAGCTCTAGCCGCTGGAAATAACATACCATCATCTAAATATTTTTTTAAAAGCAATTTAAATTCCTTTGGCTCATTTGCTAAAATTTCTGCAATACTGCAAAGAATATCTATGTTTCCCTCTTCACTACCAAAACATACAGAACTTATACAATTTAGAGAATTTAAAATTGTTATGGCACCATGAGAAAAAATTTCAGCACTTTGGCAAGCAAACATAGTTGGTAATTCTATAACTAAGTCTACACCATTTTCGACAGCAATTTTTGCTCTAGTATATTTATCAAATAAAGCTGGTTCACCTCTTTGAAGAAAGTTTCCACTCATGATTGCCACTGTATGTGTTGCATTTGTTTTTTCTATAGATTTAGATAAATGATAGATATGTCCATTATGAAATGGGTTATATTCAACTATTAATCCAAGTATATTCATAAAATGCTCCTTTTATCTTTGTTTATTTTATATACATTGTAATTTATTATAATATGTATAAAATTTAAATTTTTAATTATCTAGCTAAAAAACATAAAAAAATTTGTTAAAATGTAGAAATACTACATAACAAGAAATCAGTTAAGTGTTATTAAAATAACTTTATTAAGCCTTTATATTATATTATTATAGCAAATGGGAAAGAATAATCTACATTAAGTTAATTTGTTAATAAATTGTTATTAGAACATACAATTTACCACAATAGAAATATGATATAATATAAAAAAAAGTATATACTTTTA
>NZ_JAGWCT010000215.1:0-1571 GCF_020657815.1 Clostridioides sp. ZZV15-6597
GTACAGATTAATAGAACACCATAATAATTAGATAACTCTACTTGTATATTATATTTTTTTCTTAAGATATTTTCTAATTCATATCCTGTTAATCCTATATTTTTAGCAGATATAAATATTTTTGTTTTATCATTTGTACTATATATTTCAAGATTTTCATTAACATTATTTTTGAAAATGTGGATATTATTTAAAAGCTCTTCCATTAATTTTTTCCCTTTATTTTCATATATATCTACTGCTAATTCCAGTGAAGACAATAATAAATAGGAAGGACTTGAAGACTCAGTAATTCTTAACATGTTTGAAATTTTATTTAAGTCAACTCTATCTTCCTTTACATGTATCATTGATGATTGAGTAAAAGATGGAAGTGTTTTATGAGTACTTTGTATAACTACATCTGCACCTTGCTCAAGAGCTGTTTTAGGAAGTTTCTCACTAAGTCCTAAATGTGCACCATGTGCTTCATCTACTATTACTACCATATTTTTGCTATGTGCATAATTACAGATATATTCTAAATCATATGTCATTCCATAGTATGTAGGATATGTAAGCAATATTGCTTTTGCATCTAAGTTTTTATCTATTATATCAATTGCATTTATTACATTCACACCTTTTAAAATATTAGTATCTTTGCTTATTTCGCAAGGAATATATTTTATATCTACATCACCCAAAATACATCCATTTATAACAGATTGGTGACAGTCTCTATTTACAATTATTTTACTTTTAGGATTACATACTGACATTATTGCAGATTGTATTCCACAACTGCTTCCATTTACTAAATAGTATGTATAATCACTTTTAAATACCTTTGCAGTATTTTCTTGAGAGGCTTTTATAATTCCTTCTGGGGAATGTAGATTATCTGTCCCTATTATTTCAGTCGTATCCATTTTATACAAATTTTCTAATACATTTACATATCCTAATTTCTCATATATTTTTCCTTTTTTATGTCCAGGCATATGAAAAGATATTACTTCTTTATTTACAATCTCACTTAGTTCATTAATTATAAACATAGATTACTCCTTTTTACCTATTGTTATTACTTATTTGAAAACTTTGATTCCTATCTATTTTACCATTAAAAAAGATACAAATTAATCTTTTTATAAAATAAAACACCTCATTCTAAATATTTAGAATGAGGTGTCTAATATAAAAAAGTAAAAATTAAATTATTCCCTGTCATCAGACATTAAACTTGGTATTAAATACAATCCAGCTAGACCCACAACAAAGTATATTATTCTACTTATCATTTCATATGTTCCACCGAAAATGCTACCTATTAAATCTGTTCCTAGGATACCAATTGCTCCCCAGTTAAGTGCACCGATTATAGCTAAAACTAAAGCAACTTTTTTCATTTATATCACTCCTTAAGAATTAAATTTTTATGATAATCCATAATTCCTGTGTTTAGTTTTCCCAAAATGAAAAAAGAAATACGTAATTTTTTTTGTTTTTTTTAACAAAAAATAAAAAAAATTACGTGGCTACGTCCTACTCTCCCAGGCAGTTTCCCACCAAGTACCATCAGCGCTAGA
>NZ_JAGWCT010000216.1:0-1554 GCF_020657815.1 Clostridioides sp. ZZV15-6597
AAATATTAACTATATTTTAGATGCTGGATGTGGAGAAGGATATTTCTTAAATAAATTATATGAAGATAAAAATATTAATAATATATGTAAATTAATTGGAATTGACATAGCTAAAGAAGGTATTTCTATAGCTACAAGAGGAGAGAATGAAATTATATGGTGTATTTCAGATTTGTCAAATCTACCATTTAAAGATAATAAGTTTGATGTAATATTAAATATACTTTCTCCTGCAAATTATAAGGAATTTACAAGGGTTTTAAATGATGATGGAATAATAGTAAAGATTGTCCCAGAATCAAATTATTTAAAAGAAATAAGGACAAGTATACAGGGAAATATAAAGAATAATGATTATGACAATAAAAACATTATAGTTGGATTTAAAAAACACCTTGATGTAATTTATGAAAATAGAATCAATTATAAAACTGATGTCAGTGTATTAAATTTAATGAATTTGGTTAAAATGACTCCTTTAACATCAACATTAGATGAAAAAGAAATTTTAAAGTTGATAAAGTCAGGGATATCTAATATAACAATTGATTTAAGAGTTATGGTTGGTACACTAAAGAAATAGAAAATAAAATTTGTCCAAACTTAATAAAAATTATATTACTAAAAATTGCTATGAAACTAGTTTAATAATATCTAATTTCATAGCAATTTTAATTACAATTAAAGTGTGTATATAAAAATTATTTATGTTATATTTCCAAATATGTCCCCAAAAATTTCTATAATAATATTTAATAACAGAGTATTATTATTTGAAATTATTTTAAAAATATAAGATATTAAAGTTTAAAGTATTCTTTTTGAGATGAATTTATTTTAGAGCCACAATTGCTACAGCAATAAGATGTTGAAACATATCCAAATTCTTCAGTATTCTCATTAAACTCCATTTTTTTCTTTGCAATAATTCCTACTTTAATTAAACTAGAACCACAATTATCACAGTTTTGAATTTTACATATACTATACAATTTGTCAGTAGTTACATTTTCTATTGATTTATCACAATTACAACATTTAATAGAAGTAATCTCATTAGATACTTCAACAGGTTCGGCATCTTGAAAAGAAAATTTATATGTTATATCATTTGATACTCTGTAACCTGTATCAAAAATATTAGTATTACAGTTTGGACACATGTATTTTGGAATATATACATCTTTCTTTCCAAAAGTATCTTTCTCAGTATTGTGATTTAAATCATCTAAAGAGGCGTTTTCACCTATGGTATCTTCTTTATTTAAGTTTAAAAGATAATTATAAATCTTTTTATCTTCATTTTGTTTTGCTGTGTCTAAAAAATGACTCATTATATTTGGATAGTCTTTATTTTTTGATGGCATATTTAAATCTATATAATTATTTTCAATTGCAAAAGATAGTATATTGTAATAATTATATTTTACTGCAAAAAATAATAACATTTCATCAAAAATTTTATCTACTATTTTGTCAGAAATACTTATCCAAAAATCTGGGGATTCTAAATAAACTTTCTTACTAAGCTCATCTAGTTCTTTATCTATGTTG
>NZ_JAGWCT010000217.1:0-1520 GCF_020657815.1 Clostridioides sp. ZZV15-6597
ATATATGTAAATAGTTGGTTATATATGTATTTAATTAGCTAAATACATATAAAAAAGTTTATTTTAATTATTTGGATTATTCTGAGAAAAATTTTTATTAGGAATTATAAAAAATCTGAATCACTTAGGAAAAGAGAGGATGTGTAAAATGTGATTGAAAACGGATTCGTATTTTGTAGTTTTTTAGTTGTATTTGTAGGTGGCATTTTTTACATGGTTGATAAATTAAAATGGAAGATATTTGATGTTATTAATCCAATGCTTTTAATTTATTTAGGGTCTGCTATACTTGCATCATTTGGTTTATTTGCACAAAATGAAGAAGTTGGTATATATCAGAATATAATAACAGTAAATTTTCTACCATTAATGTTAGTATTCTTATTAATTCAATGTGATTTAAGAAAAATATTAAAAATGGGATCTAAAATGTTATTATCATTTTTCTGCGCTACATTGACATTTATGCTTGGATTTGTCATAGCTTTTATAATTTTTAAAGGTTCAATGGGTGCAGATTCGTGGAAAGTTCTTGGTGCAGCATCTGGGTCATGGATAGGTGGTTCATCAAATATGATTGCAGCAGCTAATGCTCTAGGTGTTGCAGAAGAAGGGCTTAGTTATGCAATACTTATGGGTTCTATAGGATATACAGTATGGATGTCTGTTTGTCTAATGTCTGTAAAATTTGGCCCTAAATTCAACAAATGGACAAAATGTGATACAAGTTTTATAGATGAGGTTACAGCAAAGCTTGAGAAAGAAAATAAAGATAATACAGCACCTACATTTGTGGAACTTATGACTTTATTGTCTGTTGGATTTGGAGTTGCAGCATTTGCACAGATTGTATCTAAGATACTTCCAACTTCAGGTATACTTAATGAGACTATGTGGGTAGTGCTTGTTGCATCTACAGTATCAATACTGTTAGGTATGACTAAGATATCAAAACTTAAAGGAAGTACATTAGTGGGAAATGTATTTATGTACTTGCTTCTTGCAGCAACAGGAAGTAAAGCAAATTTCTTTGGACTATCAGAGGCTCCTGTTTACATAATGTTTGGATTAGTAGTAGTTCTTGTACATGCCATTTCATTTATAGGACTTGCAAAACTATTTAAATTAGACTTATTTACTTGTGAGGTAGGAAGTATAGCTAATATAGGTGGTGTAACTACAGCACCAATGATTGCTGGGGTTCATAATCCAGTATTAATTCCAGTAGGTGTACTTATGGGGCTTTTAGGAAATGTTATAGGAACTTATTGTGCTCTTATAGTGACTCAAATATTACATATGTTAGCTTAATGAAACTATAGTATAAAGCTAAATAATTCATATCAGAAAAGTTATTTCAATTTAAGTGTACGCTTTTATAGAAATAACTTTTTTATTTGACAAAATAAGTTATTTCAAAAGGCTATTTTGACATATTTAGTGAATAATATTGTAAAATTTACCAATAGTGATATATATTTAATTTTTATATTGAATCGAACGTTTGTATGATGTATAAT
>NZ_JAGWCT010000218.1:0-1446 GCF_020657815.1 Clostridioides sp. ZZV15-6597
AAATAACTTAGATACTTGTAAGTTTTTAGTCCTATTTTCAAGAGGAATCTTACTGTTACTTCTCTTAATGCAACTGCTTTTATATTGACAATCACGGCATTCTTCACAAGCATAACAAGTTATTTCACTTTTATAGCCTGTTTTTGATTTCCTATTTATTATTTTATTAGCAAATAGTTTTTTGCTATTTTTACAAATATAATAGTCATTTTTTTCATCATAATCCATATTATCAATACGCCCAATATCATTTTTATATTTTCTAGTTTTACTAATTTCATAATTTGCAGGTTTTATGAAAGATAATTGATTATTACACTCTAAAAATGTATAGTTTTCCTCACTTTCATATCCAGAATCAGCTACTACTTTAGGATATTTAAATTTTGTATAGTCCTCAATAGATTTTAAAAACGGTATTAATGTTGTAGTGTCAGTAGGTTGATGCCCTGAACTTACCCAAACTATATATTCTGAATCTACACCGAATTGTATATTATATGCTGGTTTAAGTTGTCCATTTTTCATATGGTCTTCTTTCATTCTCATAAAAGTTGCGTCATTATCCGTTTTAGAATAACTATTTCGTTCACCCATTATATGTAGGTCTTTAGTATATTTTTTCAATCTATCAATATAATTATTTAATTGCTCTATAGATTTTTGAACGATAGATTTTTTCTTTCCTTTTCCATGAACAAATATTATATTTGATTCTTTTGATATTTTTTTTAGTTTCTTTAAAAGTTTCTTTAAATGATAGATTTTGATTTTATCCTTATAAATTATTTTAATACCAAAATCAATCTCACATTTTAATATGAAGTCAGATATATTATTCATCATTTTAGCCATATTTTTATTTATAGCTTTTTTCCAAACAAAAGTATATCTATTAGCAGATGACTCTATTTTTGTACCATCAATAAATAGAGTGTCCTTTGAAATCTCCTTATTATCTCCAAGAAAGTTTGTAAACTGTGCAATCAAATCTTTGCTTATTGGTGAAAAATGAATACTACGAAATCTTGCAATTGTTGAATGGTCTGGGGCGGAGGCTCCGCCTAGCAGATACATAAAGTTAATATCTCTTTTGCATGCTTTCTCTATTTCTCTTGAAGAATAAATACAGTTCATGTTTGCATATATTATAATTTTCAAAAGTTGTCTAGGGGTTACTCTATTTCCTCTAATTCGAGAATAAGTCTTATATAGTTTTTCTAAGTTCATCTCCTCAATAATTTGACTTAATAACCTTACAGAATCATCTTTTGGAATCATATAATCAATATTTAGTGGTAATTTAAATTGATAATTATCACCATAAATAGTATAATCAAGTTGTATAATGTTTTGTTTTGACATACAATTATTATACAAGAATCCCAGGCTCTTTTGAACTTGGGATTTATTTTTTTTATACAAAAAAGGGCGTAGCACTATTTT
>NZ_JAGWCT010000219.1:0-1392 GCF_020657815.1 Clostridioides sp. ZZV15-6597
TATTGTTGCAGACATAATCTTCCAAGAATCACCTATTTTAGTAAGATAAATATCATATTCATTTCCTGCAGAAGCATTATTTTCTATTTTATCCTCTAAATTATAAGAAAAAGTTTCTGATACGTATAAATTAACATTAACAATATTACTATTCTTTGTTATATTTTTAAAATCAAAGGTATACTCTGTATTGATCACTTTATAAGCTTGATTGTCATTATTAGCCTTTTTTAAATCATTTCTAGCTTTTAAGTATTCTTTGAAACCATCAGAGCCTACATTTGAAAAATTGTTTTTTCCGCCATTGAAATTATAATCCTCTTTTACAAATATCTCTACTACCTTTTTTATAGAATTTTTATCATTTTCATTGAGTTCATTCTCAATTATTTGATTTTCTATTTCTTTAGAAATAGAATTTTTGTTATTTATAATAAATAGAATTCCTATAACAAGAAAAACAACTAAAACAAGAAAGACTATTTTTTTCAATACATTAGACATTAGATTTCCTCCTATAATAATTATTTGATAAATTAGAAAATAAAAACGGATTAAATTATAATTTAATCCGTTCTATTTTCTAATTTAAAGTTGTTAAATGAACATAAGATCTATCATATTGACTTGAAGGAGCTGCTGTATTAATAGGAACCATCCATCTATCAGCAGTATGACTTGCTATTTTAAAATTAGAACCTGGCCCAACTACTATATATGTATGAAACCATGTCCCATTATGTATAAAAGTTAAATCACCTAGTTGAAGAGTAGAACCATATTCGATTGCATGTCCTCCAGGACCTCTATAACCATTTTCATTTCTAACAACAAACGCTCTTAAATAATGTGCTTGAGCCCATGCATCTCCATAAGTTGGTTGTATATGTATTGAATCTGGTTCTAATGACCAAGTTCTATTTTTCCCATCTATTTTTATAGAATGACTCTTATCAGCTCTTGCACCAGCTTTTCTCAGTGCTTGAGATGCATAATTTGCACAATCAGCTTTAAATGAAAGATAGTTAGGATTACGTCTACTTTCTCTATAGGCATATGCATAGTCATAAATAGCTTGACGTTGGCTACTAGTTATAGCTCCAAGTTTCGGAGTACTCTCTTCCTTTAAGTTTGGATCTACATCTTCTAAAGATACTGGAGGTTCAGAAGATATATTAACCTTTAATTCTTCAATCTTATCTAACATTTTTTTTAGATTATCTTTTCTTGTATTAGCATCAATCTTATTTTTTTGTACATATCCAAATTCTTGATTTACATCAAAGAAACAATCTATTGGATCCACACCTACATCTATTGTTGCAGACATAATCTTCCAAGAATCACCTATTTTAGTAAGATAAATATCATATTCATTTCCTGCAGAAGCAT
>NZ_JAGWCT010000220.1:0-1362 GCF_020657815.1 Clostridioides sp. ZZV15-6597
AGATAATGTTTATGAGAATCATAAAAAGAGGAAAAATCAATAAAAAAATCCAAAAAAATTACTGACATTTCACTGACAAATAAACAAATTATATTTATGTAAGTATTGAAAAAGCTGCATTTATAAAAAAAGGCATAAAATATTATATTTTATGCCTTTTTTTATAAATATATGGATATATACTATTTAAAATATAGTAACACATATTCATTATATTTAGAAAAGAATTTTATTCCTATTGTATATGAGGAGAATACTATTTTTTTATATTGGAATAATAATAGTAAATCTATAATATAGAAAAGAGGTATTTATAGTATGCATGAAAATAAAAAGAATCTATTAGATGGAAGCTTAGCTCAATATAATGATGCAGCAGTACCAAAAATACCAGTATTTGCTGGTAATGATATAACTTCAGAAGTTTATTATTTTAAACCTAATCAAGTTCTTAATGCCCATAGACATCCTAATGGTGAACAAATATTTGTTTTCTTAAAAGGAGCAGGGAAAATGAAACTTGGGGAACATGAATGTGATGTAAAAAAAGGTGATACTGTTTTTGTGCCAACAGGAGAATGGCATGAAATTACTAATGGAAGCAATGAGGAAATGGTTGCTGTTCAAATCACAAAAATCAATGCTGGAGCAGAATACAGAGGATAGATATATAGGTATTCTTACAATACTTTGATTTCTATTTTTTAATATAAACTTTAATCTCACTTATAAAAAGAGTCTTTTAAAAGACTCTTTTTATAAGTTTTGTAAGCTTTTAGTTAAAATTGATACATATTTATTTTATATTTTTTATTGCATTATTTGCAAACTCAGTGTTTACGATGTCTTTATAAGGTGCTTCTTTATCTAATTCCTTAGCTTCTTTCATAACATCCATTAGTTTATTTAAGCCTTCTTCTTTTAATACAGGGTTTTGAGACCATGCATCTATTGACTTATATCTATCTACAACTGTTATTAAATCTTCTAGAGAGATATCTTCAAAGAAAGGTTGCATAGCTTCTGCGATTTCTTTACTAGGAGCTTTTTGAACCCATAATTGACCTCTATAAACAGCATTTGTAAATCTTTGAATTAAATCTTTATTATTTTTCATGTAAGATCTAGTAGTAGAGTAAGCTGTAAATGGTATTTCTCCAGAATCTTTTCCTATAGATGTTACTATATATCCACTACCTTCTTTTTCCATAGCAGTTGCTGTAGGTTCAAATGCTGTTGTAAAGTCACCTTCACCACCTGCAAAAGCTCCAGCCATTACTCCAAATTGTACATCAGTTCTTACATTAACATTGCCTGCTTTTAAATTTTCTCCAATAGTAAGCCCTTTGTCTTTTAAAACAT
>NZ_JAGWCT010000221.1:0-1316 GCF_020657815.1 Clostridioides sp. ZZV15-6597
TTATCTGACTGAATAGATACTACTTCATTTGGTACAACAGAAAAAATATACCAATCATTAATTCCAAGTGGTTGATAATTTAACATAAATTTCTTATTATCTAAATTATAGTTAGAATATCCAGATTTATTATTTTTCATATTTTCTTTTATATCTTTTAAACAATTTACTTCATCACAATTATCATTATTAAAAAGTTTAAATATACATGATAATATTTTACTATTTTCATTTGAATTTTGAGCAATTACATCTCCATTTTTTTTGGCAATATAAACGTGTGCTTTTTTATCAAATGCATATAACCCCAACAATTCATTTAATTTTGTTGAATCATAAGCTCCACTTAAAACACCTGCTACTTTTCCATCTTTATAAATAGGGGTAGCTAAAACTATTATTTCTTTTTTATCAATAATAGATTTTAAAGATTCTGATATATTTCTTTCACCATTTTTAGCTTTTTTAAAATAATCTCTATCTTTTACATTACTAATGATTCCATCATTAGAATAACTTTTTCCATCTAGTGCAGAAATAGACATTCTAATTAAAGAACTTCGCTTTACTCCAGACTCCATTAAATTAATCATCATCTCATTATTTATATTATCTAAATTTCCCATAAAACTAGCAATAGATTCAAGCATGTCAAATTGACCACTAAGTTTTGTCTTAAGATTAATTATATTATGCTCTGTAAATTCTGACAAATATGTATATGTGGTCTCTTTCAATGTATTATCCAATTTAAACTTAAACTTAAAAATAGCCCCACAGGTTAAAATAATTATAATAAACAAGACACTAATACCTAAAAGTTTTGGCTTTAGTCTGTTCACCCATACTCACATCCTCATTATATATAATATATTATATGTTTATATTATTTAATTCTTCAATAGGAAGTGATTTAAAGAAAAAATAAACCTCACAACTATAAATCAAATTATTGTTAAGCTATTTTGTAAACCCTTGCACTTATTTATATTATCTCTTCCTATTTTAATACATATTTTATTTCTTCCTATATTAGAATCAAACAACATATATTTAAATTTATCTATAAAATTTTTATTTTACATTCCTTAATAATTATATATTAATTAATATATAAAAATTATTCTCTTTTATAATACTTATATTAATAAATTCCTTATAATTCTTTTCATGCTTATAAACACCTCAAACAATTTAACTAAGTATAAGTTTCATACTCATACTTGAAACTTAGTTTCCGAATAATAATTCTAGCCTGTCACTTTAATATCCTTTTATTTTTCCACTTTTGCTCATATAACAATATAGTCTATAAT
>NZ_JAGWCT010000222.1:0-1252 GCF_020657815.1 Clostridioides sp. ZZV15-6597
ATTGAACCATCTTTTAAAGCAACTTTAATCATTGTTTTTTCCTCCTTATTGAGATAATTTTTAAATTTTTTGTAATAAAAAATCGCCCCAAAAATATTTGGGACGATATTAATTCGCGGTTCCACCCAAGTTGGCGTATACAAATATATACAGCCCTCTTGATGACTATAAGGTCGTCACCCGAGCACTTTCACAAATTGTATAAAACAAATACTGCTAATAAGCTCAGCTCCAAGGTAGTTTTCAAATAGACCTATTACATGGGTTTTCAGCCATAGACCCAGACTCTCTGTGAATGGTTTCCACTTTACTCTTCCTCTTCAACACTATAATTTTTGATATATTTTCATTATAACAGATAGTTATACATCAATCAACATTAATGTAATATATTAATTACCCATTATTTTTCATTTCAATCAATTGTAAACTAATATTCTTATATTTTGTATTAATTTAATCTTTTGATTTATAGTGACATTATAATATTTTCACTAATTTTAAATTTTTAAAACGTATCTACATGCATGATAGATATAACTAGATAAATATAGTCACTACTCCTTGAACTATACCTATTAAGAAACCTAATACAAGACCTAAGATTTCTATGTGTTTTAATTCATTTTTAGCTATTCTAATGATTATTTCTTCTAGTTCATATAAATCTAGTTCATTAATCTTATCTTCGACCATTTTTTGTATATCTATACGCTCATTTGCTTTATTTATTATATTTTTGCTCAATTCATCTATACTTTGTTTCACTTCAGATTCAATTATATCTCCTAAATAGTCCTGAATCATGTTCTTTATACTACTTGGTATAAATGAAACTTTCTCATGTATGATAATTTTTACCCTTGCTTTTATGTATCTTACAACTTCTTCCTTATCTTCGTCAGTAATGATATTTGCAAGTATTTCGTCCATTGAAAGAAATTCGTTTTGAATTATTTCACCTACATTTGCTGCTATTTCTGCTCTTCTCTTTGGTATAAGACCTACTATCTCTATATTTAAAACAGGTATCTTAATAGGTACTATTGGTCTAAATATCAGTCTTATAGCAACTACATTTGTGACATAACCTATAAATCCACCAATAACAGCTAATATTAGTATCCTAATTAAATTATCCATTATAAAACTTCTCCTTATCAATTGTATATTTGTTAGCTATATTTTATCTTTAATAACTCTAGTTATATCATAGCTTTATATACAATTATAAGTCTTTCGTGTCGATTTC
>NZ_JAGWCT010000223.1:0-1205 GCF_020657815.1 Clostridioides sp. ZZV15-6597
CCTCTCTGTATATAAATTTATAGAATAATTAAATATAAAAAATAACATTCTAAAAATAATAATTAACCAAATATAATAATTAAATTTTTTGCTAAATTTTTAAAATAAAATCTTTTTAAAAAGATTAAAATACATATACCAAAGCTACTTACAATAGTAGTTTTTAATATAGTATTGATTAAATGGTTAAATATATAACTATTCATTTTCTTCTGTGCTAAAGCTTTCTTTGAAAGACTCAAATGTTTTTTTAGATAATATATTATCTGCATACAGAGAAGCCATCAAGCTTTCTTTAGAATCGTCATGTATTGTGTCAAAAAAGTTTCTTGTTTCAAAATTTTTGTATTCTTCTTCCCCAACAAGAATTGTATAGTGTGTGAATCTTCCTATCTTTTCAGCAGTTAAAAAATTTTTATTAATTAGTCTTGCTAGAAGTGTTAACGTTGTTGTCTGTTTCCAATTAAATTGTTGTTCCATAGCAATTATTACCTCTTTAGATGGAACTGTTTTGTTTATTTTCCAAATAAATTTCATAACCTTTAATTCTGCTTCAGGTATCTTTTTAATCATAATACTTTCCCCCTAAAATACAATTTTACGTTTATAGTTTAATACTACAAAAAGATATAAAAAGAGTCAAATAAAATTTATGTAAACAAAAAAATAGTGTCTAAGCTATATAAACACTATTTCCTAAACATATGTATTTAATCTTAATTATCAACTGGTACTTCTATTAAATCTGAGTCTTTTGGAGTCTTACCTGATACTCTACATGCTTCTTCATATTGTTTTCGATATTCTTCGGGAGCAGTTGCATAAGTATAGTCTACAGTTTCAGAAAAGGAATATCCAGTATTCTCTGTATCTTCATCTGTATTATCAATTGGAATATTTTCTAATATAGGAATTTGAGCATTAATTTCTAAAAAAGATGTGCATGAAGTTATAAATACCAATATTCCTATTAGTATACCATTTTTACCTTTCTTTTTTATTATATTTTCAAGTCTTATTTCTAAATTAGATTTACTAAATTCCGTTGTTAGTAGTCCTGCTTTATTTAAACGAGAAAGTTCTATAGCATGTAATAAGGCTAAACCATATTTTTTCTTTTCTCGTAAAGTACAATTGTTTAGCACACTCTCATCACAACAAAGTTCACAATCTTCATTTATTTTCTTACTCATAATATAGACAAG
>NZ_JAGWCT010000224.1:0-1166 GCF_020657815.1 Clostridioides sp. ZZV15-6597
AATGATAATGGTATAAAAATACCTTTTCTAAATGAAGTAACAAAAATCGTTGAATAATCATATATAATTGAATATATATATTGGATTATTAGATAATATATATAATTATATATTTTATTTTTAATTGACTATTATCTTTTCTAAGTTTAAAATATATATGTAAACAAATATAAAATATAGAAATTAAAATTTATATTATTTAATAGTATTATTAAATAATAATAGATAAAATGACAGATAATATATTCATACTATTAAATATATTTTAAAAACAGGGAGGAAATAGATATGGCATTAGAATTTCAAAAAGAACCTAATGAAAATAATAATGATACTTCAATAGATTTAGTTGAGTATGGAGAAAATAATCTTTCAACTAAGTCTAAGGATGAAAAAGAAAAACTAGGAAGATATTCATCTACTTTAACTTTTATAAATTTTTTAGCTCAAGGAAGTAATCCAAAACCTAGACGAAAGCAAAGCATATCTCCAGCTGGAGAAAAGAATGTTTCACAAGAGCTTTCTCCAAAGCGAGTAGGAGCATTCTTCAAGACAGATAGAACAATTGAAATACCTCGAATAAGAACAGGACTTGATGTTGAAAAAGAACATCTAGATATAGAAAAAGATGTTAACTATGAAGTAATTGAAGCTGGTCAGGAATTTGAAATGACTACATATGAAGCAGCATTAGTGCTTATACGAGATGATTTTTGTGGATATTGTAATTTTAAAGGTGACTCTAAAGGAGCTAGAATAACTTTCAATACTAGGTCATATAAGAAAAGTGAAGATAAGAAAGGTCTGCCTACACCTTGGATTTATGTAAAAGATGCATCTGAGATATTAATTGATGAGCAAGACCCTGTAACAAGAGTTTGGAAAATTAAACCTGAATTTAAAGAACGTTATGGGCATTTAGTAGAGAATAAAAAGAGCCACCCTAAAAAATCTGATAGTCTTAATCGTTCAGAGTTGGTTGCTCTTGGTATACAAAAAATACTTGGTGTTGATGGTAATGGAAAACCAATAAAATAGAGATATAAACAATAAAAAAAGAGACTAAAAGTCTCTTTTTTTATTGTTTATATCTCTATTTAAGGATATTAAATAGAATATATAAGATATATTTAACATAATTAAAATGTAAATAATAATATAAGAAG
>NZ_JAGWCT010000225.1:0-1133 GCF_020657815.1 Clostridioides sp. ZZV15-6597
AACTCTCAAATAAAAGTTTATCAGGCTCAGATACTATTGTTATCAAAATATCTGGCTTTATGGTTTGTTTCTTGTTTATAAATTAACCTACTGTTTAATTTTCAAAGTTCTTTTGTCTTATTTTTGTGCTCCTTTTGGGCACTCATATATAATATCATCTATGTTATTCTAAGTCAACGCTTTTTTAACTTTTATTTTAATTATTTTTTTGTCAAAACAAAAATAGCTCATATTAATGCATTTTTAAACACCTCAATACAAGCTATTTACATATTTAGACTTATTTTTATAATTATTTCAACTTAGATATTTTTGTATACCTATGTATATCGCCCACGCTATCTTTTCTTGATATGTTTCATCTGTCAAAAGTTTACATTCTTTTTCATTTGATAGAAAACCACACTCTATTAACACTGATGGAATATTATTTTCTTTCAAAAGGTATATGTCATCTCTAGGCTTAACTTCTCTGTTATTTGTTTTATCTACTACTCTTTTAAGTTCTTCTTGAATACACTTCGATAATTCCTTGCTATCTTGTTTATCTTTAGGATAAAAGGTCTGAGCTCCATAGTATTTAGACTGTTCAAATGCATTTAGATGTATGGATACGAACATATTAGCATTGGAATTAGAAATTATTTCTTTCCTATTTTTTAAGTTCTCATTATATTTTTGTCTTGTAGTTTTATTATTTTCTTCTTTATAGAGGCTACTGTCATCTTCTCTGGTTAATATTACAAGACCTCCACTTGATTCTATAAGCTCTCTAAGCTTAAGTGTTATTGCTAAGTTGATATCTTTTTCAGATGTGCTCTTATCCTTGTTTAATGCTCCTGGATCAATACCTCCATGACCAGCATCTAAAATTATTGTTTTATTTGTTATTGGCATATATTTGATAACATCTTCAGAAATATTTTTCACTTCAAATATTGATACTATTACTAGACACACCATAACAAAACTAAAAATTATATGTTTTATGTACTTTCTCACAACATCACCCTGTATATGTATACTTATAAAAACACTATAATATTCCAAATATTAGTACAAACATTTAAATTTCACTTTAGTATTTATCAATCTCTATTTTTTAATATTAATATATGATTACATAAATATGC
>NZ_JAGWCT010000226.1:0-1126 GCF_020657815.1 Clostridioides sp. ZZV15-6597
ATACCTTATGAATAGCGATATTTCTTTGATACAAAATTAAAAATAGTAATTTGAAATAGTTATAATGAATAGTATTAATATATAGATATAGGGAGATTGATGAAATCATGTATGAAAAAGATAAGGTTATATATAATCTGGAAGAATGTGAAAGTCTAGAAAATACATTTTACTTTTCTCAATTTAATACATATAAAAATTTTAAGCTAGTTTCTAAAAAATCTGGAGTAAGTTTATTAGACACATCTGTTTGTGGCATGAATATACACGATATAAAATTGATTGATACAATAGAATGTATGTCATTAGAGGATGAGCAGATGACGGGTAAAAAGTTAATTTTAGTTGGTGATATAAATACTAATATAAGGTTAGAAAATATAAGTAATGCAAAAAGAAATAGGAATTCTACAAAGAAAAATATACTTGAATTAAAAATACCTTTTAGTACATTTATACAAATGCCTAGAGGAATAAAAAATAACGATAAAATTAATTTAAAGTATATTATACAAGATATAACATCATCTATTTTAGATGAAAATAATTTATTTATAAGTGTAACTACAATTATAAGTTATGACAATAATTTTAAAATAAGATAATGTTTAAATTATAGAAAGGTGGGTGCAATGAGAGGTATCAATGAATATGGGGAAAATTTTAGTTATAAGTTATTATCTAGAAGCCCTATAATAACAAAAACTACTTTTAGTAATATTATTTCAAATGATATGAGTGGAAATATTTTAAAGGTAGAAAAATATGTTGATAAAGAATATGCATCTGTATTTGATATTTTAACATATACTATTGTTGTTACAAATATAAGTAATCGCAAAACTGGGAATATATTTTTTAAAGATTATATTTCTAAATACATAAAGTTTATAAATAATACTGTAGAAGTTAATGGTATCAAAAAAGGTGAATTAAATCCACAACAAGGTTTTTACATAGGTAAGATAAATGGAAATTGTAAAAAAATAATATCTTTTAAAAATATAGTATTAGCAAATTCAGCATGCAGGGTTATAGAAAACCACGCTAATATATATTATTATTATAAGTATGACATGGAAAAATTTCCAATGAAAATATCAATAGAAAGTAATCGTGTTTATAC
>NZ_JAGWCT010000227.1:0-1124 GCF_020657815.1 Clostridioides sp. ZZV15-6597
TGATAAGATATATTAATGTAAGTGATAAAAATATTTATGAGTATAAAAGTGAGTGTTTTTTATTATATATATGAACAATCTAGATTATGATGTTAAAACATACAGTTATACTTTTTTAATTGGTATGATAAAAATATTAGAATTGAATTGTTATTGCTTGGGGGAAGTAGAAATGTATGAATCAAGAGAAAATTATTTAGAGACAATATTGATTTTGGAAAAGAAAAATGGAATTGTAAAGTCTATTGATATAGCAAAAGAACTAAATTATAGTAAAGCAAGTGTAAGTAGAGCTGTAGGGATTTTAAAAGAAAGTGGTTTCATTGTAATGAAGTTTGATGGTGAAATTATTTTAACTGAAAATGGTAGAAAAAAAGCAGAAGAAATTTATGAAAAACATATTTTAATTACTAGATTTCTAATAAATACATTGGGAATTTCATTCAATATAGCTGAAAAAGATGCATGTAGAATAGAGCATGTTATAAGCAATGAGACGTTTGAAAGAATAAAAAAATATTTAGACAAAAACTAAGAGGTGAGCTTATGGAGTATTTTAGTGAGTCGAGTAAATATGAAATGCAAAAATTTAATTGGGGAGAAGTTACATGGATACATGAGCCATCAAAAACACAATCTAATAGACTTAGTGCTGGAGTTGTAAAATTTTTTCCAGGAAATTGTCAAGAAAAACATTTTCATTTAAGTGAAGAACAACTTTTATACGTGATTCAAGGAGAAGGAATACAAATAATTGATGGTAGAAAGATTAATATAAAGAAATCATCAATAATCTATTGCCCACCATATTCAGAACATGAAATTATAAATACTGGTAAAAATGATTTGATAATATTAATCGCCTATGTTCCCTATAAATTTTCGAGCTTAAAACAATTACCAATCATGTTTTCTGAGAATAATATACAAGAGTTAATTAATATAAATATAATTGAAAATATTGCAAATCAAATATCTAATATACTGAAGCTAAAAATATCTATTTATGATTCAAAACACGAAAAAATATTTGAAACTAATGGAGAAGTTAAGTTTTGCAATATTTGCAAAAACATAAGAACATGTAATAGAAAACTTAATAAAAATATAAATAACGATAATTT
>NZ_JAGWCT010000228.1:0-1055 GCF_020657815.1 Clostridioides sp. ZZV15-6597
GTAGATTTCGCAAACATAGATAAAGCTCCAGAAGAAAGAGAAAGAGGAATCACAATATCAACAGCACACGTTGAGTATGAAACTCCAAATAGACACTACGCACACGTTGACTGCCCAGGACATGCTGACTACGTTAAGAACATGATAACAGGAGCAGCTCAAATGGACGGAGCAATATTAGTTTGTTCAGCAACAGATGGACCAATGCCACAAACAAGAGAGCATATACTATTATCAAGACAAGTTGGTGTACCATATATAGTAGTATTCTTAAACAAATGTGACATGGTAGATGACGAAGAGTTATTAGAACTAGTAGAAATGGAAGTAAGAGATTTATTAACAGAATATGATTTCCCAGGAGATGATACTCCAATAATAAGAGGATCAGCATTAATGGCATTAGAAGATCCAAAGAGCGAATGGGGAAATAAAATAGTAGAATTATTTGAGCAAATAGATGAATATATACCAGCACCAGAAAGAGATACTGACAAACCATTCTTAATGCCAGTAGAAGACGTATTCTCAATCACAGGAAGAGGAACAGTTGCAACAGGAAGAGTGGAAAGAGGAGTATTAAAAGTACAAGACGAAGTAGAATTAGTAGGATTAACAGAAGCACCAAGAAAAGTAGTAGTAACAGGAGTAGAAATGTTCAGAAAATTATTAGACCAAGCACAAGCAGGGGATAATATAGGAGCATTATTAAGAGGAGTACAAAGAAACGAAATAGAAAGAGGACAAGTACTAGCAAAAACTGGATCAGTAAAAGCACACACAAAATTTACTGCAGAAGTATATGTACTTAAAAAAGAAGAAGGTGGAAGACATACACCATTCTTTGATGGATATAGACCACAATTCTATTTCAGAACAACAGATGTAACAGGAGCTTGTAAGTTACCAGATGGAATAGAAATGGTAATGCCTGGAGATAACGTAACAATGGAAGTAGACTTAATAAACTCAATAGTTGTAGAAGAAGGATTAAGATTCTCAATAAGAGAAGGTGGAAGAACAGTAGCTTCAGGAGTTGTTGCTACAATAATCGA
>NZ_JAGWCT010000229.1:0-1046 GCF_020657815.1 Clostridioides sp. ZZV15-6597
TTAACTTATAAGGTCGTAATTTCATACATCAATAATTTTTATAAAAATCAACTATTTTTAGATTAATTATTTCATTGATTAATTTTTAAATTGATTGTTTCATTGATTATTTTCAAGGTAATTATTTCATTGATTGTTTTCAAGTCAATTATTTTATTGATTATTTTCAAGTTAATTATTTTTAAATTGATTGTTTTATTAATTATTTTTAGGAGGATTTATGAATTTTTCAAACATAAAAAAGTATTTTTTAAATTTTTGTGGAGCAATACTAGTATCTTTATTGATAGTTTTCGTATATCTTATTGCTTCAGCCTTTGAATCAACCAATAAATTATTCTCAAATCAAACGATTAATTCTATGTCAACTTTTATAATTTCTTTTATAATCGTATTCGTATTAGCTAAAGTATATAATGAAGGTATACTAGAGGATTCATACAAAAAACTTTCTATAAAAAGTTTTTTAAACTATGACAAAAAATATATCTCATTGACATTATCACTATTAATAATATCTATAGTATTTTGTAAAATACTAGCATTAATTATATATGACTTAACACAGGAATATGGTTCTGACACAGAGCTTAGTCTTGCCATTTTTATAAGTTCTTTTACATATGTACCATTTATAGAGGAATTAATATTTAGAGGTATGTTTTTTAACATTGCTTCTAATTTACTAGATATGAAAAATAACACTGTAATTAAGATTACAATTATAGTTAATCTCATAACTTTTTTACTTATGCATTATACTAGTTTTGGTTTTCCAAATTTTAATTTATTTTTATCCTTATTAGCGTCTATTCTTCCAAGAGTAGTGATTTCAGCATCACTTATATATATTTACATTAAGACTAAAGACATTAAGTACAATATTATTTTGCATATGTTATATAATTTTATTATTATTATCATAAATTCAATTTTCTAATTATCATCACAAATTGTACTCTCTTTTACATATGTTATATTATTTTATATCTCATCATAAAACACACTTTTATGACCTAATTACAAATTATCCCTTATAACTTAAT
>NZ_JAGWCT010000230.1:0-1024 GCF_020657815.1 Clostridioides sp. ZZV15-6597
GTTCCGGCCGGCCCGACAGGTGTTTCCATGGTGTCCGCCAAGTGGTTCTGGCATAGCTGGCAGGTGATGTTGGCGTGACCAGCAGGTGGTTCCAGCAAGCCCGGCAGGTGATTCCGGAGAGTTCACCAAATGGTTGTGGCGGAGCCGGCAGGTGATTTTGGCGTGTCCGGCAGGTGTTTCTGGCGAGTCGAGCAGGTGGCTCCGGCATGCTTGGCAGGTGCTTCCGGCGTCTCCGGCACTTGGTTCTGGTGTGTCTGAGAGCTGGTTCCGGCATGTCCGGCAGATGATTCCGGAGTGTCCGCCAAGTGGTTCTGGCATACCCGGCTGGTGATTTGGGCATGTCAGGTAGGTGGTTCCGGCGAGTCGAGCAGGTGGCTCCGGCGTGCTCGGCAGGTTGTTCAGACGGGTCTGGCAGGTGTTTTCCGTCTGTTCGGGGTGTGGTTCCAGCATCTCATGCACATGGTTCTGGCACGTCTGAGATGTGG
Organism: Clostridioides sp. ZZV15-6597; assembly: GCF_020657815.1. NCBI lineage: Bacteria > Bacillati > Bacillota > Clostridia > Peptostreptococcales > Peptostreptococcaceae > Clostridioides > Clostridioides sp. ZZV15-6597. Next base: position 486 of record NZ_JAGWCT010000230.1, read on the forward strand.
TTCCGGCCGGCCCGACAGGTGTTTCCACAGTGTCCGCCAAGTGGTACTGGCGTAGTTGGCAGGTGATTTTGGCATGACCGGCAGGTGGTTCCAGCAAGCCCGGCAGGTGATTCCGAAGTGTTCACCAACTGGTTGTGGCGTAGCCGGCAGGTGATTTTTGCGTGTCCGGCAGGTGGTTCTGGCGAGTCGAGCAGGTGGTTCCGGCGTGCTCGGCTGGTGCTTCCGGGGTCATTGGCACGGGGTTCTGGCATGTCTGACAGGTGGTTCCTGCATGCCCGGCAAGTGATTCCGGAGTGTTCGCCAAGTGGTTCTGGCATTGTCGGCAGGTGATATTGGCAGGTGCGGACGGTGGTTCCGGTGAGGTTCGCGGGTGGTGCCGTCGTGTGCGGCAGGTGCTTTCGGGGTGACCTGCACGTGGTTCTCGCACTTCTGACTGGTGTCTACGGCATCACTGAGAGGCGCTCCGCGCCGTGCGAGACAGTGGGTTCCGGCCTCGCCGCAGGGTGTTCCGCGCACGGCCACTGGCGCTGTCTGATACA
>NZ_JAGWCT010000231.1:0-1017 GCF_020657815.1 Clostridioides sp. ZZV15-6597
AAATTAGACTATATAAATATTTTTTAGTTTCTTTATCTGCAAAACTTGCTTCTACTGTGTTTTTATAAATTATTTTATAGTCTTCTAAACTTAGATTAAATATATCAAATATTAGATTTAGTTCTGAATTTAAACTTATATCTGATACAGTTCTATTATCAGTATTTATACTTACAGGTAAATTATCTTTATAAAAATCGTAAAATGGATGTGTTTTATAAGAATCTACTGTCTTAGTTTGTACATTACTGGTTGGACATATTTCCAGTAATACTTTTTTATTTTTAACTAAATCGTATGCTTCTTTTTCTCCATTAATTTTTATACCATGACCAATTCTATCTGCCTTTAAAATACTTATAGCATCTAATACATTTTTTCCACTTGCTGCTTCTCCTGCATGCACTGTAATTTTATATCCATAATCTCTTGCTAGTTTAAAAGCTTCTTCATATTCATTACAAAAGCCTTCTTTCTCTGGACCACATAAATCTACCGCTACAACACCTCTATTTATAAAGGATTTACCTGCTTCAATTACCAATAATGCCTCTTTTGGGGTCATTGTTCTCATACAACCTAATATTAAATTCCCTTTTATATCATAAAGACTTTCAGCATCTCTAATTCCTTCAACTACACTTTCAATTATGCTCTTAATACTCAACCCTCTTTGAATATGAAGTAATGGAGCAAATCTAATTTCTATATATTTAATATTTTCTTTACTTGCATCCTCAAAAAGTTCAAAAGTAATTCTTTTTAAACTTTCTTTAGACTGCATAACTTTTAGAGGTAAATCAAATCTTTTTAAATATTCATCAAGTGAAGTACAATCATGTGAAACCTTCGATAATTTTTTTATTTCATTAATATTATCTGAAGGCAAATCTATTTTTTCTTTAAGCGCTATATCAAATATAGTTTCCACTCTAACACTTCCATCTAAATGGCAATGCAATTCTACCTTAGGTAAATTTTCAAACATTTTATCCTCCTTTTACACTTATAAATAAC
>NZ_JAGWCT010000232.1:0-873 GCF_020657815.1 Clostridioides sp. ZZV15-6597
ATAAACCCCCAGTGCCATGATTGATAAAATTAAACTTTGCGTCATTACAGATATAATACCTGACATAAATAAAACACCCCTTTGAAAATATTTTAAAATAAATTTTTTAATTTAATTTTGGATATAAAAAAGCCACACAGTATATATAACTGTATGGCAAAAACACGAATAAGCCACACAGTATAATCCATGTGGCTCTATATATGATGATAAAATAAAAACTTTAACAACAATCACTATAGCCAACATAGATACAATCCTTAAAAATGGTAATCCTAAGGGGTCTGTATCTATGTTATGACAATTTGTCTTAACTTAGCTACAAACCCTAACTAAATTGGCTACTAAAAAATCGTACTTGTTTGTTTAATAAAGTCTTCATATTTACCTCTCCTTTTAATTTAATAATTTTGAAAATTTTGTTTTTATATTTTGTATAGTAATTAGTTTAATACAGTAAAAAATAAAAGTCAATAATAAATTTTGAAAAATTATTAAATTATCAGAAAATTGAGTTCGAATAAAAAAAGTTTTATGTATAGGATTGGGTAGTTTTCTTAAATTTTAATTTATAAATAAAAATTAAAATTCATTTGGATTTTAGAAACAAATTGAGCCAAAAGATAAACTTTTTAGAGAATTAATGAAAATAGGTTTTGAAGTAATATAATGACCAAAATTATATGATATAATAAATTAAATGATTATTTTAATTCAGAATTTTTATTATTTTATAAATTATTTTTAGGAATCTTGTTTTTGATGGTTCTATTTAAGTTGTTTACAATAAAATTTACGAAAAGCCCCCTTCTTTAGATGTGGGGATGAAAGGCAAGGTCTTAATATAAATAAAAGTCAGAATAATACTTGCAA
>NZ_JAGWCT010000233.1:0-854 GCF_020657815.1 Clostridioides sp. ZZV15-6597
TATCCAAATAGCGAACAAAAAGAATATTTTGCTAAAACTTTTGGATGTAGCAGACTTATATATAATCTTATGTTATCTGATAGGATTAAAGCATATGAGGAAAACAAGGACTTAGATATTAAGAAAATAAAATATCCTACACCTGCACATTACAAAAAGGAATATGAGTTCCTAAAAGAAGTTGATAGTTTAGCACTAGCAAATGAACAAATGAATTTAGATAAAGCCTACAAAAACTTTTTTAGAGATAAATCAGTAGGTTTTCCTAAATTCAAATCTAAGAAAATAAACTATCATAGTTATACTACTAACAACCAAAAAGGTACTGTAAGGATTGAAAATGGATATATAAAATTACCTAAACTAAAATCGATGGTTAGGATAAAACAACATAGAATGTTTGATGGAGAAATAAAGAGTTGTACTATATCGAGAACACCAGGTAATAGATATTATATTTCTATATTAGCAGAAACTGAAATAGAGAAACTAAAAACTATTGATAAGAAAATAGGTGTAGATGTTGGATTGAAGGAATTTGCAATATGTAGCGATGGATTTAGAGTAGATAATCCTAAACACTTTAGAAAATCAGAGAAAAGATTAACTAAACTACAAAAGGACTTATCAAGAAAACAAAAAGGAAGCAATAATAGATATAAAGCAAGATTGAAGGTAGCAAGGTTGCATCAAAAGATATCAGACCAAAGAGCAGATTTCCTAAATAAGTTATCAACTAAACTAATACACGAAAACCAAGTTATAGTTATTGAGGACTTGAAGGTAAAGAATATGGTGAAAAATCATAAGTTAGCGAAAGCTATAAGCGAAGCAAGTTGGTCGGAGTTCAGAAG
>NZ_JAGWCT010000234.1:0-770 GCF_020657815.1 Clostridioides sp. ZZV15-6597
AAACTCTATAAATTAATATAAATACTTTATAATTCGTCAAATGTTAAATTAAATAAACTTGCAAAAAAAGAAACTCTTTATTTATGAGTGTTCCTGTAATTTTCACAATGGCTATAATTAGATTATTTTAATAACCTCAAAATAATTGTATTACAATTTCAATATATTTATAATGTAATATCACTATGATACAATAATTTAGAAGAGGTGAGAAATATGATTAAAGCCATTAAAGTTAGATTATATCCCACTAAAAAACAAGAAGAATTAATGTTTAAAAGTGCTGGTATTTCAAGATTCTCTTATAACTGGGGATTAGCTTTTCTTAATAAATACTATGAAGAAAATAATAAATTTTTACAAATAGATAAATTAAGAAAAGAATTTACAAGATTAAGAAATAACAATGAATTTAGCTGGTTAAAAGAAGTATCATCAGAAATACCACAACAGGCTCTCAAAGATTTAGGAGAATCATTTAAGAAATTCTTTAAAAAAGAATCTCTTTATCCTAGATTTAAGAAAAAAGGCAAGTGTGAAGTTTCATTTTTCCATTTAAATAACAAGTTTATAGTAAAAGATAATTATATAAAACTTGAAAAAATAGGTTATGTAAAAATGAAAGATGAAGGCAGACTTCCTATTGGTAACTATAAAAAGGATAAAATAAAAGTTCTAAATCCAAGAGTAAAATTTAATGGAAAGTATTGGTACTTGTCACTAGCAATGGAAGTTGAGGAAAAAACTGATATTAAACTTACTAATGAAAG
>NZ_JAGWCT010000235.1:0-764 GCF_020657815.1 Clostridioides sp. ZZV15-6597
TCTATATACATAGTTACTTTTAACCAAGAAAGTATTTCTTTTAGTTCCATATAATTTATGACTAAATTATTTTCTCTTAATTTACTGATAAATTTTTCCTGTATTTTTTTAAAATCGTTTTCCAAACCACTATCAATATACTCTTCTATAATTTCATTTTCTTTTATATAAAGGTCTACTATCAATTCTCTTCTTTCTTTCATGCTATTCATAATTCTTAATCCATAGTGAGATTTTCTTTCTAGCTTAAGATTGTATTTTTCTAAATAAGAATCAATATCTTCTTTATATCCTTTTACTACTGACCTACTTGACCTTAATTTACCTAGTATTTTGTCTATAGTTATATAATCTTCATTTAAGATAATACATGAAATTATACTTTCAACGTTTAACTTAGGTTGATCTAGATACTTAGATAACTCAACTTTAAATTTCTCAAATAAAGTACTATCTTCAATCTCTAATAAATAACCTAACCCTCTTTTTTGTATTATATTAAAACCTTTATCACTAGATACTTTAGATAAATATGAAAAATCATTTTGTAGTGTTCTTTTAGACACAGAATACTTATCTATAAAATATGCTATAGATAGATACTTATTTGTGTCTTCTAAATCATTTATAATATTTAATATTCGCACTCTTACACCTCCCTATTATTTATTCTTACGTTCTAAAAATAATGTAAAATTATTTTGTTTTTTATCACTTGTGTAATTTAATATCGATTTGTGTAAGATGCTTATATTGTTATTATA
>NZ_JAGWCT010000236.1:0-731 GCF_020657815.1 Clostridioides sp. ZZV15-6597
AAACCTAACCAAATATTCAAATTTTTACAAAAATAGAGAAAATATTCAAATATATATTGACTATTCAGAAAAATATGACTAATATATAGTTTATAGGGAAATTAATTTTATACATATAATAACTACTTAAACAAAAATAATTTAAAGAATTGTATGAAGGGAGGTATACTGTATAAAAAGTATATTATAAGTTTTAAGTTATTATACAAAAAATTTTAAAACAGTTATCATGGATTTTATGTTAAAGGAAATTGTAAGTAGTTTATCGAAGTAATTAAGCAGATGAAAAAATTTCACGTGGGGAGGTAACTGAGATATGTCAGAAAAAGTAAATGTTAAAACAGTCATCAGTTTCGCAGGAGCTTATGTAGCAACAGTAATCGGTTCTGGATTTGCAACAGGACAAGAAATAATGCAATTCTTCACTTTTTATGGGTTTGCAGGTATTATTGGTGGGATAATTTCAATGGTATTATTCTCATGGATGGGTGCTTCAGTAATGTCAAAAGGTAAAGAACTTCAACTTAAGGAACCTATCAAAATTTATCGTGTTTATTGTGGTAAGTATTTAGGAATATTCTTTGAGTGGTTTGGACCTTTATTCTTATTTGGTGTTTTCGTAGTAATGATTTCAGGAGCGGGAGCAACTTTAACTGAATACTATGGATTAAATCCATTTGTAGGTAGAATAGGTATGGCAGTAGTAGCATTATTAACTGTTTCATTAGGTC
>NZ_JAGWCT010000237.1:0-705 GCF_020657815.1 Clostridioides sp. ZZV15-6597
TATATAGAGTCGATATATTTATGTCTATAAGATTGCACAAACTAATAAAAAAATATATTAATTATAAAGAAATATATAAGAAAATAAAAGAATTAATGAATGTAATTATATAGTATTTATAATATTTTAAATAAATTTTCAGATATAGAGGACTAATATGTAATAAATGAGAAAAGTTATTCAATTGTGGAGGGTTAATTAAATGGAATATAGTTATAGTAAGATGCATCTGAAAAAAGGAGATATTGTAGAAGTAAATTTGGAGAAACAAGCTAATGTGATATTATTAGATCATATAAATTATGTTAAATTTAAAAATCAAAGAAACTATGATTACTATGGTGGATTTGCCAAGAAAACTCCATGCAGAATGAAAGTTCCTAATACAGGAACTTGGTATCTGGTTGTAAATGAAAATGGAAATAGTGGTATAGTAAACTTTTCAATTAATACAATTCAAAATTAATTTAATACTAAAGGGCTTGGATTAATATCTAGGTCTTTTTATTGTGTCATGGTTTATATATAAAGTTATATAAACAAATATTGAAAAGAGTGTTAATATATATAAATATAAATTAAATCAATAATTACGAATCTGATATAGATATATTCATTAATAAAGTATATAAAGTTAATAAAAATATGAATATAAAATGGTTATTACTTTTATTAACTCTTTTTAGTTCTTATATATTTTTATAT
>NZ_JAGWCT010000238.1:0-704 GCF_020657815.1 Clostridioides sp. ZZV15-6597
ATTACTATTTATACTTAATTAACCATATTTATTTTACCAAAACCATTTTTTTATATTCACAAAAAAACACAATAACTTAGATTATTTTAAACCGTCTAAAAAATTTAAAACTATAAACTAAATTACTGTGTTCTTCATATTTTTATTTTAAAATTAACATTTCTATTGTAAAATTAACATTATCTTTGTATAACATTTTATTCATTTGTTACTGCTTCTTGATAAGTTTCTATAGCAGGCAACTCTTCAAGGCTTTCTATATTTAACAGCTTTAAAAATTCATCTGTTGTCTTATAAATTATTGGTTTTCCTATTTTATTAAGTCTACCAGCCTCTCTTATAAGTTGATTTTCAAATAGAGTTTGTAACACCTTATCACATTTTACTCCCCTTATATCTTCTATCTCTACTTTTGTTATTGGTTGTTTATATGCAATTATAGTAAGAGTCTCTAGTGTAGCTTGACTCAAACTTTTCTTTTTCTTTGGTTCAATAATTTTTTTTATATATTCTGCATAATCTTCATTTGTACACATTTGATATTTGTTTTCCAATTTGATTATCTGAATACCTCTATTTTTTTCTCTATACTCATCAATAAGCAAATTTAACATAATCTCTATCTCTTTTGATGAAAGTTCTTTATTTATTATATAATTTAATTCTTTTATACTTATTGGGTCACCATATGCAAACATAATAGA
>NZ_JAGWCT010000239.1:0-644 GCF_020657815.1 Clostridioides sp. ZZV15-6597
ATTATAAATAAATTATTTTAAAATGAAATAGTTTATTTTTCTTATTTATTTTTTATTCTTCTTTTAAAATTTCCTTTACCTTTGAGTTATTATACATACTATTAGGAACTTTATTAACTAGTTTTTTTAATGTCAATTTAGAATTTTTTAAATCACCTTTATTATAATACATCATACCTAAATTATAATATGATTCATCAAAATAGGCATCTTCTTCTGAGTAATTTTCTACATACATTTTATAATATTCTTCAGCAGTACTATAGTCTTTTAATTTTTCACTAAGAGTAGCTACTTGATAAGTTGCTTCTGATGTATTCCCTTTATTTCCACCAGTATCTACTACCTTTTTATATAACTGTATAGAAGACTTTGTTTTCTTTTCCTTCTTTAAATTATTCGCTTTAGACATCAATTCATCTTCTGTAAATAAATCAGTATTTTTATCATTTTCATTATCTACAGTATTTTTTTCAGAGTTTATATCTTCTTTATCATCACTTCTATCATTATTATTTGAATTAGAAGTCTTTTCCTTATTTTCTTTATCATTTAAGCTAGAATTTAGTTTTTCTTCATTTTTAACACTAGTATTTTCAGACATCTGCTTTTTTAAATTATTCATCTTATAAGAACTATATATA
>NZ_JAGWCT010000240.1:0-642 GCF_020657815.1 Clostridioides sp. ZZV15-6597
ATACAAACAAAGATATATTTCAACAAAATAAGTATGATAATATTATACTATAAAATAAATGAATATTAACTTTTGGACGCATTTTATTAAGAATAGTCGTGTTTATACATAAAGTTAGTTTATTTTATATTAAACAGATTATTTATTACAACGAATAATTATTTATAAAAAATAGAAAAATTTTGACAAAAAAAGAAAGTATCTTTAGAATAGAGATATATTTAAAATCGTATGATTGAGGTTATAAGATGATTTCATATGCTTTGTTATGAAAATTATTGTTAGACAGAAAAATTAAAAATGGAATTTAAAAAGATGATAAATATTTTGATAACGATTGCTAAATTAGGAAATAACAAGGCTGTATCTGTATAAACATTAGAAAAATATGTATAGTTTTGGACTATAAAATATAAGATGTTGTATAAATAAAAAAAGGCATTGAATAGATACTATTAAATTGTAAAATTATGTTATAATTATTATAAAGGATGTAAGAATCTGTAGAAATAGCAATATAATAAGCTTAATTTTTAATAGTTAAATTCAAATAAACTATATAATGCAATGTACACAAATTAAAGATAGTAATCTGATAAAAATTATACTAATAAGATTTATATATTATGAACTATATAAATA
>NZ_JAGWCT010000241.1:0-626 GCF_020657815.1 Clostridioides sp. ZZV15-6597
GTGGCTCAAGAGGATCCCCTGCTAAGGGATTAGGCTGGGTAACCGGTGCGAGGGTTCGAATCCCTCCTTCTCCGCCATTTAAAAAACGAGGTGTAGCGCAGTTTGGTAGCGCACATGGTTTGGGACCATGGGGCCGGGGGTTCGAGTCCCTTCACCTCGACCAACCAGGACCTTTAGCTCAGTTGGTTAGAGCGCCCGGCTCATAACCGGTAGGTCTGGGGTTCGAGTCCCTGAAGGTCCATTATTCTTCATAGGGGTGTAGCTCAGTTGGTAGAGCGTCGGTCTCCAAAACCGTGCGCCGGGGGTTCGAGTCCCTCCACCCCTGCCAAATAAAAAGGACTTGAAAAAAAACGAGTTTTAGAGTAATATAAGATAGTAAATAATATTTCGAGGTGTAGCGCAGTTTGGTAGCGCACATGGTTTGGGACCATGGGGCCGGGGGTTCGAGTCCCTTCACCTCGACCAAGTAAGGGCCTATAGCTCAGGTGGTTAGAGCGCACGCCTGATAAGCGTGAGGTCGCTGGTTCGAGTCCAGCTAGGCCCACCATTTGCCCAGATAGCTCAGTCGGTAGAGCAGGGGACTGAAAATCCCCGTGTCGGTGGTTCGATTCCGCCTCTGGGCACCA
>NZ_JAGWCT010000242.1:0-605 GCF_020657815.1 Clostridioides sp. ZZV15-6597
TTAGTTATGTTCTTTACTTTTTACTTCATTTTTTTTGGTTTATTTATTTTATTGTTTTTTTTTATATGTTGTCTTTTCTATTTGTGTTCGTTGTTTTTTTTTTTAATGATACGCAGCCACCCTAAATTAACAAAAGGTTTTTCGTGGGCAGCTTCAAATTTGTATAAGAGAAAGATATAATAGTTGTTTCTATTGGTAATAAAGATATTTCCAATATTAAATCTTTAAAAATATTTTTATATATTTTCGAATAACATTCTTTTTTTATATATTTATATATAAATAATTTATCTATAAATATATTGAAATAACAAATATCTAATTTTAAATTCTGGTATAGTAATCTTGCTTTACGAAGTGACCATATATATAAAGATATATATCTTTCATATATATCTTTTTCTTTATTAATATATTTTTTATAACCTTTGTAAAATTGTCCTGATTCTGTAAATATACCAACAACACCTATAAAATTTTTATTTCTCTTTATTATCCCTAAGTATATATTCATTATTATCCTCCTAATTAAATTTCAATAAATAATTTAAACATAAAAAGGTTATAACAAATAAATTTTGTTATAACCTTTTATATTATAGATA
>NZ_JAGWCT010000243.1:0-601 GCF_020657815.1 Clostridioides sp. ZZV15-6597
ATAGTATCTATTAGATTTTTGACTTACTGTACCACTTTTAACTATTGAATTTGTTGGTATATATCCAAATTCTTTTAGTCTTACCCAACCAAGAGTAGGTATTTTGACCCTATGCCTTTCAATAGTCCAATCAGTTTTGTTATTCTTTGGAAAATATGCTTTAACATCTTGATTTTTCTTTTTCTTGAATTTAGGAAAACTTTTAGTTTTTTTAAAGAAATCTTTAAAGGCTTTATCTCCATTCATAATAGCTTGTTTTGTAGCCTTAGAAGATACATCTTTAATCCATTTCATATCTTGATTATTAGGAATATATTCATTGTTTAACCATTTAGAAAAATCCATACCGCTTATAAATTTACCTTTACTCTCATAAACTTCTTTATTGTGAGCAATATAGAAGTTATATATAAATCTACTAACACCAATCGTTTGATGTATTTTAGATTTTTGTTCAGTAGTAGGATTAATTTCTATTTTGTATGCTCTTTTCAACTTCTTCATCCTCTCTAATCTTTTTCTTGTATTTTCTTAATCCATATATGCGACAACTAAAACTATGAAGTATTGATATTATATCTTGAACTAATTCTTCTTGTGG
>NZ_JAGWCT010000244.1:0-570 GCF_020657815.1 Clostridioides sp. ZZV15-6597
CAGTTACGGGTGATTAAGAAGACTGAAGAGTTGGGGGAATTACTCAAGACAGGCTTCTGTGAATCAGTCATATTTAAACCGAGCTAAAAGACAACAGGGGTTGGAAAAATGAGTGTGCTCGGGGGAATTCCAGGCAGAGGAAAGAGCGTGTGCCTAAGCTTTAGGACAAGAAAGCCCTGGCACGTAGGAAGCAGTGAGAAAGCCAGCATGGCTGGAATGCGGTGAGCAAGAGAAAAGTGGCGCAGAAGTGGGTGGCGAGGTAGGCAGGGCCAGAGCTCACGGGCCCCAGGAGGATGGGTGAAGGCTTGTGGAGTCCACCTGAAGCGCAAGGGAAAGCTGTTTGATGCGTTGCTGTTTTGACAAAAAGTGACATTCAGGTGAAGGGAGAGCACAATGATTTTTTTCTCATTTGTTTAACATTTCTAATTACAAAGTTTACTTTAAAAATCAGGAGAGCTGTACAGATAGAAAATGGACAAGACTCCAAGAGGTATGAGGCACTGTTTCCATCTTCCTCTGGCAGGTGGCAGTGATAACAGCAGTTACAGAACCAGAGGGCATGTCCAGGAC
>NZ_JAGWCT010000245.1:0-561 GCF_020657815.1 Clostridioides sp. ZZV15-6597
GTGTTTTATTTATGTCAGGTATTATATCTGTAATGACGCAAAGTTTAATTTTATCAATCATGGCACTGGGGGTTTATATAACTTACAAAATCTTAGATTTTCCAGATATGTCTGCTGATGGTAGCTACACAATGGGAGCTTCTATTGTAGCCTTTTCTCTTACTAATGGGATTTCTCCTGTAGTAGCAACTTTAATGGCTATTTTATGTGGTTGTATTGCTGGTCTTGTAACTGGTGTACTTCACATTAAATTTAAAATATCTAACTTACTTTCTGGTATTTTAGTTATGGGAATGCTCTACTCTATCAACTTAAGAATAATGGGAAAATCAAATATCCCACTATTTAGTTTTAAACATTTATTCAATGGAGAAATATCTCCTATAGTTTTAGCTTTAGTATTTGTATTTATCTGTAAAGTGCTTTTAGATTTATTCTTAAAGACAGGTCTTGGATACACTCTAAAAGGTGTTGGTGACAACTCTCAAATGATTAAATCTTTGGGTATAAATATCGGTTCTATAAAAATATTAGGACTTATGATTTCAAATGGACTTATAG
>NZ_JAGWCT010000246.1:0-551 GCF_020657815.1 Clostridioides sp. ZZV15-6597
AATGACAGCATCACATTATAAATTAGATAACTTAATTGCATTTGTTGACTTAAATGGATTACAAATAGATGGTTCTAATGAAGAAGTAATGAATGTTAGTCCAGTAGATGACAAATTTAAATCTTTTGGATGGAATGTAATAGTAATAAATGGACATTGTTTTGATGAAATAGGAAATGCAATAGATGAAGCTAAAAAAGTTACAGGAAAACCAACAGTAATAATAGCGAAGACTGTAAAAGGTAAAGGTGTTTCATTTATGGAAAACAATGCTGCATGGCATGGAACAGCTCCAAATGCAGAACAAGCAGAACAAGCACTGAAAGATTTAGAAGGAGGTCTATAGGAATGGGAATAGCAACTAGAGAAGCTTACGGACAAGTATTAAAAGAACTTGCAGAAAATAAAGATATAGTAGTATTGGATGCAGACTTAGGAAAAGCTACAAAAAGTATATCATTTAAAGAAGTTGCCCCAGATAGATTTTTTGATATGGGGATAGCAGAAGGTGACATGATTGGTACAGCAGCAGGTCTTGCTACTTGTGGAAA
>NZ_JAGWCT010000247.1:0-523 GCF_020657815.1 Clostridioides sp. ZZV15-6597
TGTCATGCTCGTTCGGTGATCATGTCGAGTGTGTCACTTCGATGTTTTCTATTTGTGATGTGTTTTGGCTTTCGAGCATATCTATCGTGTCATCTAGCGGTGATACTTCTTCGCGTCCATCATTTACTTCGTTGTTTTTTTTTTTTTTTTTTAATTGAACCGGCGCCCACCGAGATCTACACAAGGGTTTTGGCCGGCAGCGTCAGAGGTGTATAAGGGCCAGGCTTTAATTGCTCCGCTATTTCATCTGGCATTCCCTTCTTCCTGCTTTATACTCTTTATACTCTAAGTGTCTAAATGCTGGCTCTTATAACCATTTCCGAACCCACGGAAACGGAGGCGGTCCCGTATTCCGTCCTCTGGCTGAAAAAAAAAAAAAAAAAAAACAAGAAACTAATATAACGTCTTAAATGCCACACAGAAAAACAGAACAGGTTACAGAAGATTAGCAAACATAGAAACTAGTACTGCGAACTATATGACGTGCTAATAGTGAACCACATCTAACGACTACAACAATCAT
>NZ_JAGWCT010000248.1:0-511 GCF_020657815.1 Clostridioides sp. ZZV15-6597
GTATGTGCCTGTGTTGTAAAATGCTCCTGATGACTTTCACCAACTGCAAAAACATCAATACCTGCTTCATCTGCTAATTTACTTGCTTCAATAATTTCATTAATACGTTGCTCATAACTAACTTTTTCACCTTTAAATGGATTCAATAAATGATCACCTAAGGAATACAAACCAAACTCAAGAGGAGTATTTTTATTCATTTCTAATTTTGCCATTAAACATTCTCCTTTATATTTCGTGTAACTTACTTTCAATTTGTTCACGTTTTGCTTCTAAAAAGTCAGGCAAGTTCAATTGACTTCCTAATTGTTCAACAGGTGTATCAATAGTAAATCCAGGCGCTTCAGTCGCAAATTCATACATAATTGAATTATGGCGATAGTATAATGATTTAAAGAAATAGCGATCAATTATACCTGAATTACTTTGTGGTTGTTGCTGTAATTTCTTGTAAATTGCATCTAAGTCATTCATTTGTGGTGTATTAACTGCAATATGATGGATATAACCT
>NZ_JAGWCT010000249.1:0-503 GCF_020657815.1 Clostridioides sp. ZZV15-6597
AGAGGGGAAGAAATACCCTGGATTGTCTCTTCTAGAAGAGTAGTTTGCAGGGATCAGACTTCCATGACACAAGACAAAACAGGGAAAGAGTGGGGAGTGGATCTCAGAGCAGAGAGGCAAAGGAACAGCTCAGAGACTAAAGAAATGTGCCAAAACACAGAAGGACAAGCAGTCCAAAAAATAAGGACCTCCCGCTTTTGCGGGGGAATCAACCCAAAGGAGACACGAAGAGAGGACAGAACAGAAAAAGGAGAAGAAGTCGGGGCACAAAATCTGGATGAGATGTCTAAATCAACAAATTCTTGAACAATAACCCAGCCTAGTAGAAGTGAGAGTGAGATAACACCTACCAAATGGGAATAGATAAGAGAAATAGAACAAGAACCTTGAGAGCCTGGTGAGGAACTAACATGAGAGACTAAAGAGAAACTGAAAATACACTGAAGTTAGGTGTCTATGAATTGTAATTTACATTGGATATCTATGCATAGATGGGTTTATGT
>NZ_JAGWCT010000250.1:0-487 GCF_020657815.1 Clostridioides sp. ZZV15-6597
AAAACCAAGCTATATAACTATTGAAGATTTAGCAGTTTCTAATTTGATGAAAAATAAGCATTTATCAAAGGCTATAGCAAGTCAGAAATTCTTTGAGTTCAAAACTAAACTAATGTCTAAGTGTAAGCAAAATAATATAGAACTTAGAATTGTTGATAGATTTTATCCATCATCAAAGACTTGTAGCCAGTGTGAAGAGATTAATAAGAATTTAAAACTTAAAGATAGAGTTTATAAATGTAGTTGTGGTTTATCTATTGATAGAGATTTAAATGCAAGTATTAGTCTTAAAAATGCTAAAAAATATAAGGTAGCTTAAATACAAAGTAATTCGCCCACACGTGGTTCAAAAGCACTTATATATGTACGGAGGGCTAACTTCGGAATTTAAGCCTTTGGAGAACTATATGAAATCGTAGTAGCTTAGGCAAGGCGAGGTTCAGTGAAGAAGGAAAAATCTCGATATGGATATATTTGACCATATTTT
>NZ_JAGWCT010000251.1:0-471 GCF_020657815.1 Clostridioides sp. ZZV15-6597
ATCCATTTTGTCTATTCATCATTTAGTCTATATCCAACACCAACTTCTGTAATTATATACCTAGGGTCAGCGGGTTGCTTCTCTATTTTTCGTCTTAATGTTGCCATAAAAACTCTTAAGGACTTAGTTTCATTTCCTATAATACTACCCCATATTTCTTTTATTATAAAATTATGAGTAAGTACTTTTCCATGATGCTTTGCAAGTAATGAAAGAATATTATATTCAATTGGTGTCAAATGTACTTCATTATTGTCAACAATGACTTTTCTTTTATCAAAATCAATAAATAACTCATCTACTTCAAACGTAGACCTAATCTCTTCTTTTTGCTGTAATTCTACTTGTGAGTGTCTAAACGCAACCCTTACCCTAGCTAATAACTCTACTATAGAAAATGGTTTTGTTAAGTAATCATCTGCACCTGCATCAAACACTTCTACCTTTTCTCTGTCTTGTTCTCTAGCTGAA
>NZ_JAGWCT010000252.1:0-468 GCF_020657815.1 Clostridioides sp. ZZV15-6597
TAACAAGGTAGCCGTATCGGAAGGTGCGGCTGGATCACCTCCTTTCTAAGGAGAATTGCCTACTGTTTAATTTTGAGAGTTCTTTATGAACTTCATATTTGGGGGTGTAGCTCAGTTGGGAGAGCACTTGCCTTGCAAGCAAGGGGTCAGGAGTTCGACTCTCCTCATCTCCACCATTAAGAGTATATTACTTAAATCTTCGATTTATCTAGTAGCCTCTTACATGCACTTTAAGCAACAGAATAAACTGAACACATGTGAAGTTTGTTTGTTGGCGACGTGCGTTAGCACTTTAAGCAACGGAATTTATTCGTTGGCGACGTGCGCTAGCACTTTGAAAACTGCATATATATATTTAGTGATATGACATCTAATTTGTAATATATAAAGTTGATAACTTTTTAAAATTATCGAAGTTGATAGCTTCTAATCTATCAAACCTTTTTAACTGGTCAAGTTATTAAGGGT
>NZ_JAGWCT010000253.1:0-465 GCF_020657815.1 Clostridioides sp. ZZV15-6597
GTCTGTCCTTGAGCCCCATGGTCGCTCCATGATATCTAGCAGTTTGTCTCTGATAGCGTTTGCATAAATACCCGCTTCCCCCATGTGTCCTTTGTCCTTTAGGACTCAAGAATTTGTCCTTCTTTCCAGATGCATCAGCCTCTCCTCGCCCGGGTGCCTCTTGAGTCCTTGGCCCTCTGGAGCAGAACGCAAGGCTTTCTGTATCTTCCCTGCTTGGTTACCTTCAGGACTCACACACTTTCGGCTTAAGGGGGTTGACTTCTCTTAACTAGAGGGAAGCAGAGAAGTGGTGACAAAATTAACTACCAGTTGGGAAGCCATAGTCATAAAACATCTTAAAAACGTATTTATTCTTGAGTTGGGTCCTCAATCAGGAGTAAAATAGACTCTTGCCACTTTGTCTTGGGCTTCCAAAATGTTCCTGTAGGAGTTCACCAGTTGTTTCGAGGGAATCAGCTCTCCCAG
>NZ_JAGWCT010000254.1:0-461 GCF_020657815.1 Clostridioides sp. ZZV15-6597
ATATACTATCTACTGATAATAGGTTGCAAAGGTTTTGTCTCAAGTGCTATAAATAAAGTGTTTTTTTCTCATTAATTTCAACACTAAACTGGTTTATTTTCAAACAGACCCACAATTGAATTGTGATATTGAGGATAATTCATTTATTCCAAGTTCACTATAATTAAATCTATTCATTGTTTTAAGACATAATTGGAGTCAGTAAAGCATCATTTACCAAAAAAAATTTTTCTCATTTTCATTTATTCATACGATAATAAATCCGTATGTCCTCCTAGTCATGCTATTATTAATAGTCTATGTGATATATTAGGTAGTTCACAGATATATTAGTTAATTTCATTTTTTAAAAATCACATTATTATTAATATTCATCAATGAAAGGTCAAAGAACATTTATAATATTTATGAAGTAAATAGGTTGATTTCCATAGGTTATGAGTGTTCCACTTCTTTGTCAA
>NZ_JAGWCT010000255.1:0-447 GCF_020657815.1 Clostridioides sp. ZZV15-6597
GTAACAAAATATCAAAACCTATACAAGCATTGATAAAGGATTTTCTAACAATTCTTTTAAATCTTTTAAGAATTTTGCAGCTACTGTTCCATCTATTACTCTATGGTCTGATGTTAATGATAAGTTCATTATAGGTTTTATTTTAGCCTCTCCATTTACTGGAACAAACTTATCTTGTGTAGCACCTACCCCTAAGATTGCACTTGAAGGCATATTTATTATAGGTGTAAATGTAGTTATACCATACATTCCAACATTACTTATTGTAAATGTATTACCTTCTTGGTCTGCTGGCATAAGTTTCCCTGTCTTTACTTTTTCCGCAAGTTCTTTGCTTTCTTTTGCTATTTCTTTTAAAGACTTTTTGTTTGCATTTTTTACTACCGGAACATATAAGCCTTCATCTAAACCAACTGCAATAGCTATATTTACATCTTTATATCTAAA
>NZ_JAGWCT010000256.1:0-446 GCF_020657815.1 Clostridioides sp. ZZV15-6597
ATTCATATCCTGAACTTAGTTTAGGAAAATTAAATAGTTTATTTCTTTCATCATTCTTCTGTAAAGGTCCGAGTAAGTCTATTTCACCCTTTTCTAGTCTGTCTAAACATTCTTCCCAAGACCCTTTTACAAATTCATATTCCCATCTTGTATATTTTGAGATTTCTCTTAGATAATCATAACCATATCCTGTATAAGAATGCTCTTTTGATGAGGATATTATTCCGTAGTCATCACAATATCCAACTCTTATTTTTTTTGAATTTTCAGACTCATCAGCAAAGCATAGTATATTGTTAAAACATGATATAATAAGTAAAAATATCAAAGAAAGTATCAAGAAGTGCTTTTTAAATGCTTTCATATTTAAAAACCTCCAATTTGCCAACTTACTTTAACTTATTTCGTTTTCTAGTTGTAACTACTTTTATTGTAATGGTAAATAT
>NZ_JAGWCT010000257.1:0-445 GCF_020657815.1 Clostridioides sp. ZZV15-6597
GTAATGATATTACTGTTACCTCATGTGGTCTTGGTATAAAACTTGGAGAAAAATCTATGCTTTCTAGTAGTAAGATTTATGGATGTGAAAATGGAATGGAAATTACAACTGGTGTCAGCTTAAACAATATAAGAATAGAAGATATCAGGGAAGTAGGTATTAATAATAAAGGACTTGGTTTCAATCTTATGATGAATCTTGCAGTTGATAAATGTGGATACTGCGGATTTATGTTTGAAAAAATGTCTCATAGCCAGATAACTGCAAGATTTACTAACTGTAGTCAATATTATAAAAATGTTGATTATGATACTTATAAAAATCTTCCAGATAAAAAAGAAGAAGCTTATTCTATACTTTATGGAGATACTTTAGACAACTGCAATATTGTATTGATGAATAATAATGTTGATACTCTAGAAAATGGTCTAGAGCGTAAGATACA
>NZ_JAGWCT010000258.1:0-442 GCF_020657815.1 Clostridioides sp. ZZV15-6597
ATGAAAAAAGAAAAGAAAACTTAAAGAGAATTATAAGCCCGGAGGGGTGTGAACTTAGAATGAATAGAAGTATACAAGCAGAAGGAGCTTTCGCTCAAGTAAAACAAAATATGAAATTTAGAAGATTTTTAAGCCGAGGCAAAGAAAATGTTCTATCAGAATGTATTATTGTAGCGATAGCTCATAACATTTCTAGACTACACAATAAAATAGTAAAAAATAAATGTGGAATATATCTTCATCATTTAAAAAAAGTATTCTAAAATTATTATTTACAATCAAATATTATCTGAAAAAATGGTATTTTCATACCTTTATTTGTCATGCATAATTTTACTTACAACATAAACTTTATATAAAATAATTAAAAATATACCTATTAAGGTAAGTAAAAAAGAGCTCTCACAGAACAAATTTAATTTGCTCCTGCGACAGCCCCTTT
>NZ_JAGWCT010000259.1:0-436 GCF_020657815.1 Clostridioides sp. ZZV15-6597
GTCCGGGCCCCAGCTAGGTCAGCCCCAAATGCCATTTTACACACAGACAGCACTAGTCCAGTGCTCAACAAATGCTAACAAGTATTATTATTGTGATTATTAATTCAATAGGCAGGATTTGCAGCCTAGGATTTGGCTCCCCTAGCATTTGGGGAGCTGGTCAGCCTTGGGCAGGACCCTGGAGGTGCTCACCGTGGAGCACTGGGATGGCTGGGCTATTGCTAGACAAGCAGGAGAAGTGTGATGAGGGGTAAGTGAGCTTGGGGTAGGGATGGGGTCAAACAGTTAACAATGAGAATGACCTGAATGCCACCCATCAGGGCAGATCCTGAGCATGGAGCCAAAGCAGGGTCCCAAGGTGCCCATGCTAAGCCAGGTGGGCCCTTTAGTTATTGGATCCTAGGAAGGAATGGGAGTGCTAAGCTAGGGGTCAAGG
>NZ_JAGWCT010000260.1:0-435 GCF_020657815.1 Clostridioides sp. ZZV15-6597
ATTATAGTCTGGTGAAGCAGTCTAAAGGGGTGTGCAACAAGAAACGAGGATGGCAATAGTGAACTCTTCAAATTTTTAATTTTTCCCCATGAGGTGTTATCATTTTTAGGCATTTTTCAAATGCTGGTAATGGTGTTTTCTAATGAATGAAATTTGAATCATGTAGAATCATAAAATGATAGCTTGTTATAACTGGGAGAGCTTTAGAAATTAGATAGAGTTAACCAAACTTACAGATAAGAAAACTGGAAGCTCAGCGAGGAAGAGGGACAGAGTTGGCATCAGAACCTAGTGTTTCTCATTTCAGGCCATTGAGCTCCTCACTGATTTACACATGACTCACAGGTGCAGTTTCCCTCCACTTAGTGTCAAATGTACTGAAACGGACCATACTAAATATAAAGCAAAGGCCTCTGCAACCCCAAACCCCGGAGA
>NZ_JAGWCT010000261.1:0-432 GCF_020657815.1 Clostridioides sp. ZZV15-6597
GGTTTCCTCTGCGGTCTGAGTCCTCATGTGTAGAATGGCGTAGTGGTGGTCCCTTCGCAGGGGAGGCAGCCCCTCAATAACTCCAAATGGAGTAAGCAGTGGTGGTGGTTTGTTGATTTCATTCCTCACCCATGAGGAGGACAGGCTGGGCTACAAGGTAAATCAGGAGGACCTCGTTGAATTTGGGGGAAAAGAATCTCTACATTTTAAAAATTTGCATGTGAAATGGGGCTCTAATAAAAGATACAACTTCCATTTTACAGCTTAAACTTTTCCCTTTGCAGTATGTAACCTAGAGACTGTCCTTTGATTTATACCTTCTGCAATTTAGAACATCGATTGTAATTATAATCTAACTCAGAGGGCTCCCAAGAGATGCTTATTTTTATGTTTTTGTTTCCTTGTATTTTCTCTAACAGTTAATTCTTAGCC
>NZ_JAGWCT010000262.1:0-431 GCF_020657815.1 Clostridioides sp. ZZV15-6597
AGGTCGAGGACTTGACCAATATTTATTTGATGTTCATTAATTAAAATATATATGTAGTTTTTAGAGTGTTAACTCTAAAAAAGTATGAAAAAAGTATTGACAAAAATAACAAAAAATGTTAATATTATACTTGTCCTAGCAACAAGAAGAAAATGTGGTTATAATAGCAGAGAAGATACACCTGTTCCCATTCCGAACACAGAAGTTAAGTTCTCTAGCGCTGATGGTACTTGGTGGGAAACTGCCTGGGAGAGTAGGACATAGCCACGTTAGATGTTCCAAGGTAGCTCAACGGTGGAGCAACCGGCTGTTAACCGGTAGGCTGTGGGTTCGAGCCCCACCCTTGGAGCCAATAATGGCTCGTTGGTCAAGAGGTTAAGACACCGCCCTTTCACGGCGGTAACAGGGGTTCAATTCCCCTACGAGTCACC
>NZ_JAGWCT010000263.1:0-430 GCF_020657815.1 Clostridioides sp. ZZV15-6597
ACACATAATACAATAAGCATAATCTTTATCAAAAATTATTTTATTTTTCATAATTATTTTCTTTTATAAATAATAAACTTAGCCACGTGTTAAACAAATAATGTTGTTTCATTAGCCTTACGATAGGATAGAACAAACAATTTCCAGGGAAGGCTATTTCTGTTTTAAAGATTCTAGAAGAAGGAGAAGGAGAAGAATGAGAAGAAAAGGAAGAGGAAGAAGAAGATGGGTTCTATGAAATTATAAAAGCAATTTAAGCTTGTAAAATTGTATGGAGGATCCGACCAGGATGAAATTTTCCCAGAAATTATGATCTTGAAACAGATGAAATAGCAGAAATGTCTTGTACGGCACACGCGTATGGGCTTCAGGAGCCCTGAGCCTCGTCCCTATTCAAACTTTAGCTTATTTTTGTGACTCTGGACAGAAT
>NZ_JAGWCT010000264.1:0-429 GCF_020657815.1 Clostridioides sp. ZZV15-6597
GAACTTGTGATGATCAATAGGAAGTAAAGACGGCCCTTAGGGGCTTTTCCCCTCTCCTTTCCCACCCACCTCTCATCGGATTTTCTTTACTCCCTGTTGGATCCTCTGGTTTTCACTTTCAGTTACTAAGACAGAGTTTTAGGAAAAGAAACTCGAGTTTCTCTTATAGAGAGTTGAGTGCTAAATGATAGGCTTAACTTGTTACCTTTCCCAGGACGTATTTGCGTCTGAATAGAGGCTTTTGAAGGTGTTAGCCGCTGAAACGAAGCCCTGGAATCTCTGACCTCTGATAGCTGGGTGAGGGAGGTATTTTCATAAGGTGGAGAGGCCTTGGGGTGATCTCGCAATCCCCAGGACATATGTAAGGGAAGCATGATTGTACATGTCAAGTGCAAGGTCAGTAACAACTTGATGCCGATGAGTGTGTAC
>NZ_JAGWCT010000265.1:0-427 GCF_020657815.1 Clostridioides sp. ZZV15-6597
CAATTGTTTAGCACACTCTCATCACAACAAAGTTCACAATCTTCATTTATTTTCTTACTCATAATATAGACAAGTGGGTTAAACCAAAATAAGCTTTTTGCAAATAATACTAGAAACTTTATTAATATATCTTTATTTTTAAAATGAGTTAATTCATGTTTTAGTATCCAGTATATTTTATCTTCTTGATATGGAAAATCTAATAACAATATGTAAGGCTTAAATAAACCCATGCATGCTGGACTATCTAATTCTTCAGTATACTTTAAAGGTATATTCTTTTTTATATTTAACTCAAGTAATAAATTTTTGTATGTATGATTTATATGTACATCTTCTACATCAAAAGATGTATCAATGACTAGATTATTAAATTTTAAATATCTACATAAAGTATAAGATAATGATACTATAGCTCCAATTACCC
>NZ_JAGWCT010000266.1:0-427 GCF_020657815.1 Clostridioides sp. ZZV15-6597
GATTTTATCTATTGCCTAACAGTGTTTTCAGTAGTCACTTTTTAGGTTAAAACTTTCAGCATACAAAATTTAATATACATATGCATTTAAAAATAAATACAGTAGATTCCTTCCCAATACTTTCTAAATTTTGTCATTGAACATCTTAATTAAAGACTGTGGCCTGTCCATGTTCTACCTTGAGGTAAATAGCTCCAGCTTTGGGATGGTTACCCATTATATTAAGAGATAAAATATTGTGCAGCAATTGACACTATATAATAAAAAAGTTATCTAGTGATTTATTTTTCCTTGGAAGGATAAATCTTATAGGTGCAGGTGAAAAACACACGTGGGGCTTAGCAATTGGCTGGGCTTTTGCCTTTTAAGTCCCAGCCTTGCCTTTGATCTAAGAGTGGATCTTCTCCTGGGCTGCTCTCCCTCTATC
>NZ_JAGWCT010000267.1:0-424 GCF_020657815.1 Clostridioides sp. ZZV15-6597
TTATATAACTGCGTAATAAGAAAAGTAGAATATATTTATATAAATAAAAATTAAACTCATAAACAACTTTTTCAAACAATACATGTAGGAGAGGATAGTAAAATGGATAAACCAAAAAATAGTCTAAACATTGATGAAAGAAAATTAAAATATCCTTGTATTTATAAACATTTTAAAGGAAAATATTATGCTACAATGGGATTGAGCAAAGCCATTGATAGTAATGATATAGAAAAAATCTGTGAAACATATAATGAAAAAGGGTTAACTAAAAACACAGTTAGGTATAAGCTAGATGTTAAGCATACTGAGCTAGATGAAAATATTTTTATATATAGAGACTTGAATGGAAACTTTTATCATAAAAAAGAAGAAGATAATAATAATTTGGTTTTATATAAAACTTTATATGATGATACAGGAG
>NZ_JAGWCT010000268.1:0-417 GCF_020657815.1 Clostridioides sp. ZZV15-6597
TACCTTAGTAGTACGCTACTTTACAGTATAATATGCAAATATTTGGCCTTCTAGTTTTATAGTGGCCCATTTGGCAGTTCTAACTGGACTACGTTCATCCATTTTTTTTCACTGATCTATTTAAAACATTGTTACACATCTGAATAAGGTCTATTGGAGAAAAAGTAACACATACACATAAATAGTAATAATATAAACCGGAAATTGGTAAGTGAAATTATACACAAAACATTTAGAACAAAATGACAAAGAAAACACTCCACGTCAACTTGAGGGATCTTAATAAAATTTAATAAATTAAGAGTTTCTACTAAGTGAAAAAGACATACCAATTAAGCTAAGAAGACAAAAGAAAGAAAATACACACAGAAAATAATGCCATAGAAAAGAAACAGAGAAACAATGGAGAAGTTTAAC
>NZ_JAGWCT010000269.1:0-416 GCF_020657815.1 Clostridioides sp. ZZV15-6597
AGATATTACTGTGGTCACTTTAGGGGGATGGTACGACAAAAACAGCAAAGTTGGGCAGTTAGTGCTTGAGATGCCCAACTGAATTTTTGACATCTCAGAATCTGATTGATGATGTCTGGTCCCCTTTCCATGATGATAACAGGAATTTTGTTGTTTCCTTGTTTTGGGTTATTTGTTTTTGATAGGGAGCATGTATCTATTTAATATCATTCTGTCCTGCTCTGACCAGTAACAGTAAATCACAAAAATCGTAAAATTCTGAGGATGTCAAGGCTGGTACTTCTTTGTAACAGATTCCTGTTAGCTATTAATCCTTCCAGCACTCTTACTGAATGCTTTATATCTGCCAGGCAGGATCTTAGGCACTGTGATGACAATAGGAATTGAATAGATTCCACCTGTGCCCTATTCTCCAC
>NZ_JAGWCT010000270.1:0-410 GCF_020657815.1 Clostridioides sp. ZZV15-6597
TTGAAGGTAAAGAATATGGTGAAAAATCATAAGTTAGCGAAAGCTATAAGCGAAGCAAGTTGGTCGGAGTTCAGAAGAATGTTAGAATATAAAGCTAATTGGTATGGTAGAGAAATAATAGTAGCAGATAAGAATTTCGCATCTAGTCAATTATGTTCTAAATGTGGATATAAAAATCCATTAGTGAAGAACTTAGGACTAAGAGAATGGGAATGTCCAGAGTGTGGAGCATTCCACGATAGAGATATCAATGCAAGTATCAATCTACTAAACTTAGCCATATAAATGGTAATCATAAGGGTTAGGAACTAGCCTAATAGCTTGGAGATACTGATAACAATAGTTATCTTGACCAAGAAGCCACCACTTCAAACATTACCGTAGGTAGTTAAGTGGATGGTAGTTCACAT
>NZ_JAGWCT010000271.1:0-406 GCF_020657815.1 Clostridioides sp. ZZV15-6597
TAACTAGAACACAATTTGAATTAGTAAGGGAAAAACAAATAGAGAGTGCTAATTGTTGAAATCATATAGTTAGCTTATCCAAAGAATACTATTTTGAACATAAACAATGGATAAAAAAGAATGATATACAAAAGATAATCAAAGGTAAATACAATCTACATAGTCAAACTATACAAGCAATATCAGATAAATTTGATGCTAATAGAAAGACTATTTCAGAGTTAAGAAAGAAAGGTAATACCAAGGCAAAGTATCCATATAAAACCAAGAAATTTTATATAATACCATTCAAGGCTAGTGCAATAAATATCAATGCTAAAGGTAACTTAAAGTTATCAATGTCAAAAGGTATATATTTAGAGTTAGATTTTAATATTGAAAATATAAAGACTGCTGAAATAGTATG
>NZ_JAGWCT010000272.1:0-403 GCF_020657815.1 Clostridioides sp. ZZV15-6597
TGTCGTTTGTTTGTGTGGGTTGGCTCGTGCGTGGTTCCTGTGTGTGCGTTTTGTTGTTCCCTTATTTGCGTGTTGACTATTTGCACCTGCTTCTCCTGCTGTCTCTGTTGGGCCTGTTGGACCTGTTGCTCCATCTGCCCCTGTATTTCCTGTTGCTCCTGTTGGCCCTACTGATCCATCTGCTCCTGTTGGACCTGTTGCGCCTGTTGGGCCTGTTGTTCCAGCTGTTCCTGTTGCTCCTGTTGGCCCTATTACTCCTGTTGCTCCTGTTCCTCCTACTCCTGTTGCTCCTGTTGGACCTGTTGGGCCTGTACGTCCGACCTCTGTTGCTCCTGTTGTACCTGTTGGACCTGGTTCTATATCGTAGTTGTGAGTCCTCGTTTGTACTATATTCTTAAACCTT
>NZ_JAGWCT010000273.1:0-402 GCF_020657815.1 Clostridioides sp. ZZV15-6597
TCTGTAACATACTCTGATAAACCCAATTGGAGCATCAATTTTAACTCATTTTTAGTAAAGGAAGGCACACACAAATACCTTAAAAACTATTATTTTTATATGAAAGCAAAAACTATAAGATATACAATATAATTTAAAATACTCAGAAGAAGATAGCAGCTTCAGTCTGTCCCTTCGACCTCTGAGTTATCCTGTCAATATACTTTGATATTAAGAGAAATTTATTAGAGATATTTGAAAAATACTGGTGTAAGATTTTCCAAAAGACTACAGTTATAATTCTATGAGTGGCATTCAGTTTCGTTACAGACCTAAGAAAGCATAGCATATCTGTTTAATAGGCACAAAGCCTAGAAGCATAGACAAAATGGGCATAGAGAAATCACAAACACGGTTTAGATA
>NZ_JAGWCT010000274.1:0-399 GCF_020657815.1 Clostridioides sp. ZZV15-6597
AGGTCGAGGACATGACCAATATTTATTTGATGTTCATTGATTAAAATATATATGTAGTTTTTAGAGTGTTAACTCTATGTAAAGTACTAACTTCAATTAATGGAAGATATTTAATAAAAAACTATTATTATTTAGTACTTTAAAAGTATTGACATTTAAAAATAAAGATGTTAATATAATACTTGTCTTATAAATAGGCAATATGTGGTTATAATAGCAAAGAGGATACACCTGTTCCCATTCCGAACACAGAAGTTAAGCTCTTTAGCGCTAATGGTACTTGGTGGGAAACTGCCTGGGAGAGTAGGACATAGCCACGTAAATGTTCCAAGGTAGCTCAACGGTGGAGCAACCGGCTGTTAACCGGTAGGCTGTGGGTTCGAGCCCCACCCTTGGAGC
>NZ_JAGWCT010000275.1:0-398 GCF_020657815.1 Clostridioides sp. ZZV15-6597
GTTTAAACACGTTCTGACAGGGATTTTTTTTCCACCTGTGCTATGTTTCCAGCTCTTCACTTAAAAATTCACAAGTTTAAAGTGGAAGTCTGTACCATCTCCACGTAACGGGATCAGAGCAGGCAATGCGCACATTTTCTGCAAACATCTGGAGCAGCATCAAGATGAGCCCTCACTGAGCTTGGTGACAATGCACAAGCCCTGGCTGTGTCACAGTTATTCTTTTTGTCCTGTCTGCTTTTTTTTTCTGTTCTATGACTCAAACAAAACAGTTTAAGGACTATCAGGGCCGGCCTGTCACTTAGGTATGAATCCGGGAATGCACCTCTGTCCTGTGTAGGTGGATACTAAGCTCTGCACCAGAGCCATCTTTCCTGGCCTGAGGCGCCCTCCCAGCT
>NZ_JAGWCT010000276.1:0-392 GCF_020657815.1 Clostridioides sp. ZZV15-6597
GTCGAGTGGTAATGTAGTCCTTCTGGGACCAGGGGCCTTTCACTTGCCCTCAAGAGGCCCAAAGCCATCCGTTAAATATGCGGTGGTCAAACTGAGGGCTCCATTACATGAACCAGTAGATTGGACCAATGCCAGAGCAAGTGAGATGTGATTGCCTTTTTCTCTCTGGTTCAGGAGGCTAATTTTGGGGAAGGATGTGGTTCCTAAAAATGTATGAAGATATGCTTGTTGTGCTCAGGTCTCCCAAAAGGAGAGTAAGTAGTTAATCAGCCTTGAAGTTAACAGTTTTCCAGGCTCTGCGATGAGAAGAGCCAACAGCCGTTGTGTTTTTGCAACAGTAGTCATAAATTGGTAAGAAACAGATGATCATCACAGGCTCGTCAGTGGTAGAT
>NZ_JAGWCT010000277.1:0-388 GCF_020657815.1 Clostridioides sp. ZZV15-6597
CTTGTCTATAAAAAACTTTCTGATATTAGATTAAATCATATACACCAAACTACTAATACAATAGTGAAAACCAAGCCTTGTAGAGTAGTAGTAGAAGATTTAAATGTAAGAGGTTTATTGAAAAATAAACACTTATCTAAATCAATTTCAGAGCAATGTTTTAATAAGTTTATAACTATACTTGAATACAAATGCAAATGGAACAAAATAGAATTTGTTAAAGCAGATAGATTTTATCCAAGTAGTAAAATGTGTTCATGTTGTGGAACTATCAAAAAAGATTTAAAGTTAAAAGATAGGACTTATGTATGTCCTAATGAAAAATGTAATCTTGTGATTGATAGGGATAAAAATGCAAGTATTAATTTAGCAAATTATAAAAGTAATC
>NZ_JAGWCT010000278.1:0-387 GCF_020657815.1 Clostridioides sp. ZZV15-6597
TGTTTGTATTATTTTTGTTTTCTGGCCGGGAACTGCATTCGCGAGTATCCTAGGTCTCGTGGGCTGCGAGATGTGTAGAAGAGACGGCTATTTAGCTTATTCGTGGTGGTTGATAGTGCTTTGCTGGATAAGAAGTTGGGGGCGGAGTGGGGGGTTGCAGTTAGAGGAACAGGCTACTTGCACTCCCCCTTCTACGGTGCCCACCCCCCCAACCCATCCCTTCCCCGTAATTCTGGTTTTAGATCTCAGGAATGAAGGGAGTGGTGCTGGAGCTAAGGAGGTTTTCTTAGGTGCCTTAAGCTGTCTCTTATCCACACCTTACTCTGCCTTCCACTCACTATTCTTGTTTCTCGAGCTACTCCCTCTCTTACTAAACAAACACCACAT
>NZ_JAGWCT010000279.1:0-384 GCF_020657815.1 Clostridioides sp. ZZV15-6597
GCAGCAGCATCACCTAGGAATTCGTTAGAGAAGCAAAACCTTGTGTAACATCCCAGACCTGCTAAATCGAAAACTCTGGGGCTGGAGCCCAGCAATCCGAATTGCAACAATCCCCTGAGCTGACTCTGATACAATTAGGTTTAGAACCACTGAACTGGAGTGTGCAATTACTCCTCCTTCTATATTAATAACCAGCCTGTCTACCTAGTTCCTACCCTCCTGTGTTCTTGTGAGCCTGTGTTCTTGTTTGCCCAGAAAGCAATCATAGTATAACTATTAATCTATTTACTTAATTAACATTAGTTCTATTAGGAAATAAATTAGGGAATTCGTTGCAGCCTGTTTAATACCTAGAATAAATTCTGAGATTAGTTCTTTTTTATG
>NZ_JAGWCT010000280.1:0-381 GCF_020657815.1 Clostridioides sp. ZZV15-6597
AGTTTTGTTAATTAACTCTTGCTGTTTTTTATTTGGATACATTCTAAACTTATAAGCTTTTTCCACTACTACCACCTTACTTTACTTGTTTTTTCTGATTATCTATATGGTATTGTACTAAATATACATATACTCTACCATGAGTCACTTCCATTTTTCATCACCTATCATAATATTAAAATATGCAATTACTTAAAACAAGTATTTTGAAGATTTTTTATATTTATTTTTAAATAACATATGTAAGAACCGTAAGTCTTAACTTTTATCATTTTTGAGGTTGTCGTTCACATAAGTTCGCTACTACCTATGCAGTTCTCTTATGAACTTCTTACACTTTCATGCAAGCACAGACTATATCTTATCCTTCGGCATTATCCG
>NZ_JAGWCT010000281.1:0-380 GCF_020657815.1 Clostridioides sp. ZZV15-6597
GGCTTGGTTTTCACTATTGTATTAGTAGTTTGGTGTATATGATTTAATCTAATATCAGAAAGTTTTTTATAGACAAGCTTTATCTGCTTTTCAACTTTTATGATATTTTGAGTTTTTAAAAGTTTTTCACCTTTTTGAAAGGCGTTACCACTTTTCAACATATCATATTTCCTTGAAACTTGCCTTTGAAGTTTTCTAAGTTTCTTATTTAATCTTTTAACTTCTTTTGATTTATTAATGTTTTTAAAAGGTTCATCTATATTGCTAACTATGGCTAAATCCTTGATACCTAAATCAACACCAATACTTTCATTAGTAAGTTTAATATCAGTTTTTTCCTCAACTTCCATTGCTAGTGACAAGTACCAATACTTTCCATT
>NZ_JAGWCT010000282.1:0-365 GCF_020657815.1 Clostridioides sp. ZZV15-6597
AAAACGCATATAAAAAATTCTTTAAAGAAAATGCAGGATTTCCTAAATTTAAATCAAAGAAAACTAATAGATTTTCACATAGAACGAACTTTACAAATGGAAATATTATGTACTTTAGTCAATATATAAAATTACCTAAACTTGGTATGGTTAAAGTGAGGGATAAACAAGTACCTCAAGGGAGAATACTTAATGCTACTGTATCCAAAGAACCAAGTGGTAAATATTATGTATCACTATGCTGTACTGATATAGATATTGAAGCACTTGAAAATACTAATAATCAGATAGGTTTAGATTTAGGAATTAAAGAATTTTGTATCTCAAGTTGTGGACAATTTATAGAAAATCCTAAGTATCTTCAG
>NZ_JAGWCT010000283.1:0-344 GCF_020657815.1 Clostridioides sp. ZZV15-6597
ACCCTTAATAACTTGACCAGTTAAAAAGGTTTGATAGATTAGAAGCTATCAACTTCGATAATTTTAAAAAGTTATCAACTTTATATATTACAAATTAGATGTCATATCACTAAATATATATGCAGTTTTCAAAGTGCTAACGCACATCGTCAACGAACAACCTTCGTATACACTCAGATTATTCCGTTACTTAAAGTGCTAACGCACAACGCCAACGGATAAATCCCGTTGCTCAAAGTGCTAATTGAGCATTCGTAAAAACGAACCCTCAAAATTAAACAGTAGGCAATTCTCCTTAGAAAGGAGGTGATCCAGCCGCACCTTCCGATACGGCTACCTTGTTA
>NZ_JAGWCT010000284.1:0-337 GCF_020657815.1 Clostridioides sp. ZZV15-6597
AGCCACTTCCTTTCAGAACGTGCAAAGACTATTTCTTCATCTTCAGCATTACCTGTTAAGAGCCACCCATTTCTTCCACCAATTGCTTGTGGTTTTACTCCCTCTCGGGATAGTCGTTTGACCTTCCTATTTCTAGGCTTGGCGACCAAATTTCCATTATAAAGCACTTAGGATTTAACCATATGCTATCTCTACACTTGTTATGATTTCTCACCATCATAAAGGTTTCTGATTCTATCCTTTATTGTGGTAGTAGAGCTTTAGGATTTACTGGTTTTAAAGTGGTGTCCTATGCAGATTTCTCTACATACGCAGTATAGTTTATATTTTTATAATT
>NZ_JAGWCT010000285.1:0-335 GCF_020657815.1 Clostridioides sp. ZZV15-6597
ATAAGGACTTACGAATACTTGGAAATTCATTCTTTATTCTTCTACTTGATGCTGATTTATAAGCATTTAGCAGTTTAGATATCTCTGTATTTGGTTTTGCTTTGAATAACAAGTGCACATGGTCAATATCATGATTCCATTCTAGCAACTCCACTCCATAATTTTGGGAGATATCTACAAATATATCTTTTAGTCTATCTGATATAGAGTTATCTATTACTTTTCTTCTATATTTTATACACATAACTAAGTGATAGTGTAACAAAAATACTGAATGATTATTACTATCTAATTTCATTGTAATTACTTCCTTTCAGTTTTTACTACTGATTTTA
>NZ_JAGWCT010000286.1:0-332 GCF_020657815.1 Clostridioides sp. ZZV15-6597
TAGCTCAGCTGGATAGAGCAACGCCCTTCTAAGGCGTGTGTCCGGGGTTCGAATCCCTGTGCGCTCACCACATATATTGGGGATTAGCCAAGTCGGTAAGGCACATGACTTTGACTCATGTATGCGTAGGTTCAAGTCCTGCATCCCCAGCCATTAAATATTAAAGTAGGGTTCATTAGCTCAGCTGGCAGAGCACCTGACTCTTAATCAGGGTGTCCCGAGTTCGATCCTCGGATGAATCATTGGAAGTAAGATATGGAGAGGTGTCCGAGTGGTTTAAGGAGCTGGTCTTGAAAACCAGTGACTTCGAAAGGGGCCGTGGGTTCGAATCC
>NZ_JAGWCT010000287.1:0-306 GCF_020657815.1 Clostridioides sp. ZZV15-6597
AGGTCGAGGACTTGACCAATATTTATTTGATGTTCATTAATTAAAATATATATGTAGTTTTTAGAGTGTTAACTCTATGTATTTAAATTTGTCAATAATTAGAGATTTTTAAGAGTTTTATAAGCTAAAAATCGAATGAAAAAAGTATTGACATAATAAGACAAAGATGTTATTATAATACTTGTCTTAGAAAAAAGATAAATGAAAATTTAGACAATAATCTGGTTATAATAGCAGAGAGGATACACCTGTTCCCATTCCGAACACAGAAGTTAAGCTCTCTAGCGCTGATGGTACTTGGTGGGA
>NZ_JAGWCT010000288.1:0-291 GCF_020657815.1 Clostridioides sp. ZZV15-6597
TAGCTTTAGGGGTTTCCAGCAATTCAAGTAGTATTGGATAGGTTCTATCCTATCTCTACATATAAGTTTCCCTATATACTGACTATTTTAGCTACTAACTCATGGCTGAAGTCACGAGTGTGCGTAGCTATTTTTTAATCAAAAGTAATTCACTTCTATCCTCTTTTTTTACATGAAGATAGTTATCATCTATACATGTTTTTGTTTTTACAGATTGACACACTCCCCATAGCTAAAGCAAGGGGATTCTTGGTGGCTAACGACTTAACACTATCTAAACGATAGAATCAT
>NZ_JAGWCT010000289.1:0-290 GCF_020657815.1 Clostridioides sp. ZZV15-6597
AGAAGAAAGGTGTATAAGTAAAGATAATAACTTTTTCATACGAATATTTACAACTATACATAAAAGAAATAATACAAAAGATTTATAAAAAATATGCAAAATACAGTAAAAAGATAACTCTGTTTATATAGAAAGAAGGAATATATTATGTTGAATAAAAAATTACCAGATACGGAATTAAAATTGATGAAAAATATTTGGAATTCGGGATACAAAACTGTAATATCTAAAGACGTTGCAGATGAAATGGAGGAAAAATATGGTTGGAAACATACAACTACAATTACACT
>NZ_JAGWCT010000290.1:0-268 GCF_020657815.1 Clostridioides sp. ZZV15-6597
TGAGCGCACAGGGATTCGAACCCCGGACACACGCCTTAGAAGGGCGTTGCTCTATCCAGCTGAGCTATGCACCCACATTGGCACTATAAACATAAATTTGGAGCGGGAAACGAGATTCGAACTCGCGACTTCAACCTTGGCAAGGTTGCGCTCTACCACTGAACTATTCCCGCTCGTTTATTAAATTAAATAAAAATGGTGCGGATGAAGGGAGTCGAACCCCCACGCCAATGGCGCTAGATCCTAAGTCTAGTGCGTCTGCCAATTC
>NZ_JAGWCT010000291.1:0-263 GCF_020657815.1 Clostridioides sp. ZZV15-6597
TATTTGGTTTTGCTTTGAATAACAAGTGCACATGGTCAATATCATGATTCCATTCTAGCAACTCCACTCCATAATTTGGGGAGATATCTACAAATATATCTTTTAGTCTATCTGATATAGAGCTATCTATTACTTTTCTTCTATATTTTATACACATAACTAAGTGATAGTGTAACAAGAATACTTAATGATTATTACTATCTAATTTCATTGTAATTACTTCCTTTCAGTTTTTACTACTGATTTTATAATACAATACATTT
>NZ_JAGWCT010000292.1:0-250 GCF_020657815.1 Clostridioides sp. ZZV15-6597
TGGTGACTCGTAGGGGAATTGAACCCCTGTTACCGCCGTGAAAGGGCGGTGTCTTAACCTCTTGACCAACGAGCCATTTTAATGGTTGCGGAGGCAGGACTCGAACCTACGACCTTCGGGTTATGAGCCCGACGAGCTGCCAACTGCTCCACTCCGCGATATTGTTTTATAAAGTGCCGAAGACCGGAATCGAACCGGTACGAGAGGTAAGTCCCGCAGGATTTTAAGTCCTGTGCGTCTGCCAGTTCCG
>NZ_JAGWCT010000293.1:0-248 GCF_020657815.1 Clostridioides sp. ZZV15-6597
TTAAGAGAAAATTTCCAACATTTAAAGTCTAGTATGCCTAGTATGTGGACTAATAGTTATTTCGTAGGAACTGTTGGTTCTGTAAGTTTAGAAGTAGTTAAACAATACGTAGAGAATCAACAAGTTAGGAGTAAGAAAAAATGATAAAAACTCATAGAGTAAAATTAAACCTAACTAGAACACAATTTGAATTAGTAAGGGAAAAACAAATAGAGAGTGCTAATTGTTGAAATCATATAGTTAGCTTA
>NZ_JAGWCT010000294.1:0-233 GCF_020657815.1 Clostridioides sp. ZZV15-6597
CATGCTGCTAAATTTGCAGAACTTCTTGGAGAAGTTGTAGTTGCAGATACAAAAGAAAACTTAAGAGTTAGAGTTGACGCTGAATATGGTGCAACTGATGGAAAATTAAAATTAGCTAAGAGAGCTAAAGAATTAGGATTAGATGCTATACATGACACAGTACATGAAATGTGTAAAGATGAAGCTAGACATGGTAAAGCATTCTTAGGATTATTAAATAGATATTTTGGAAA
>NZ_JAGWCT010000295.1:0-230 GCF_020657815.1 Clostridioides sp. ZZV15-6597
ATTAGCTCAGTCGGTAGAGCACCTGACTTTTAATCAGGGTGTCCCGCGTTCGAGTCGCGGATAGATCACCAAAAAGGCGGCGACATAGCCAAGTGGTAAGGCAGTGGACTGCAACTCCTTGATCCCCAGTTCGAATCTGGGTGTCGCCTCCAAAATATTCCAAGGTAGCTCAACGGTGGAGCAACCGGCTGTTAACCGGTAGGCTGTGGGTTCGAGCCCCACCCTTGGAG
>NZ_JAGWCT010000296.1:0-224 GCF_020657815.1 Clostridioides sp. ZZV15-6597
ATTAATTGGTTATCTGTTTTAGTTCTAATAGTGTTTTTTAATTTCCATAATCTCTTATATTGTCTACTACCTTTTTTACATCTACTTAATCTTTTAGAGATATAAGCATACATCTTATTTCTAAATTGCTTAATACTTCTACCTTCTCTATTAGATATTATAAGTCCGATACCTTCATTAGTTATACTAGCTATCGAATGTATTTCTCCTAAGTCTACACCTAC
>NZ_JAGWCT010000297.1:0-217 GCF_020657815.1 Clostridioides sp. ZZV15-6597
TAGTTGTACTTGTGGTTATAAAACTCATAGAGATATAGTTGGTGCATGGAATATTTTAAATAAAAAACATAAATATAATTTAGTTAATTTTAGTATAAACCATAAGCAACCTATTAATTTAAAAGTATCTACCATATAAGGTAGTAGTGGCGAAGACACCGTCCAAGTAGCTTGGCTTTGTAACCACCTATGATTCTATCGTTTAGATAGTGTTAAG
>NZ_JAGWCT010000298.1:0-208 GCF_020657815.1 Clostridioides sp. ZZV15-6597
GAAAGAATACTTTTGGAGCAAAAGTTATTGTCTAGTAACAACTTGTGGAGCTCCATTGGATGTTGTAAAACAATACATAGAAAATCAAGGAAAGTAGGGATAATATGCTAAGAGCATATAAATATAGATTATATCCAAATAGCGAACAAAAAGAATATTTTGCTAAAACTTTTGGATGTAGCAGACTTATATATAATCTTATGTTATC
>NZ_JAGWCT010000299.1:0-201 GCF_020657815.1 Clostridioides sp. ZZV15-6597
GCCAACGAATAAATTCCGTTGCTTAAAGTGCTAACGCACGTCGCCAACAAACAAACTTCACATGTGTTCAGTTTATTTTGTTGCTTAAAGCGCTAATGCACATAGCTTGTCTAAAGATAAGCTAAAAGTGCATGTAAGAGGCTACTAGATAAATCGAAGATTTAAGTAATATACTCTTAATGGTGGAGATGAGGAGAGTCG
>NZ_JAGWCT010000300.1:0-201 GCF_020657815.1 Clostridioides sp. ZZV15-6597
TTCATTAGTTATACTAGCTATCGAATGTATTTCTCCTAAGTCTACACCTACGGTGTTGTTACCTTTCGGTGTTGGATTAATGATTCCATCATCAAATGTATAATACAAATAATATCCGTTTCGCCATACTATTTCAGCAGTCTTTATATTTTCAATATTAAAATCTAACTCTAAATATATACCTTTTGACATTGATAACTT